>CAMCXJ010000041.1 GCA_945883455.1 Prosthecobacter debontii | reverse complement strand
GTATTTCCCGACATAAATATCTGGCAACGATTGGCGCCCGGCTACGGGACAATCCGGTGGTGTCTTTGGTGGGGCCGAGGCAGGCGGGCAAGACGACCTTGGCTAAGAATTTTGCGGAAGGGGCGGGCGAGACGCATTTTTTCGATCTGGAATCCCCCTCGGACTTGGCACGACTGGCGAATCCGGAGCTGGTGCTCTCGCCGCTGCGCGGCTTGGTGGTGCTGGATGAGATCCAACGTATCCCGGCCTTGTTTCCGCTGCTGCGGGTGCTGGCAGACCGGCCGGGAACGCCTGCTAAATTTCTGATTCTTGGCAGCGCTTCGTCAAGCTTGGTGAAGGGAGCCGGGGAGACCTTGGCGGGGCGGGTTTCCTTCATCGACGTGTCCGGGTTTTCGCTCACAGAACTTGGTGCGGACGACTTGGAAACGCATTGGTGGCGGGGAGGATTCCCACGGGCTTTCCTGGCACGGGACGACGCGGCGGCGCGGCAGTGGCATGAGGATTTTATCCGGACGTTTCTGGAGCGGGACATTCCGCAACTGGGCATCGGGGTGCCCGCGATGACGCTGCGCCGCTTTTGGACGATGGTGGCGCACTACCACGGGCAGGTTCTCAAGGTTTCGGAATTGGCGAGGTCGCTCGGCAGCTCCGAGCCGACGGCGCGGCGCTATCTCGATATCCTCTGCGGGACGTATGTGGTGCGGCAGTTGCCTCCGTGGTTTGAGAACCTCAAGAAGCGGCAAGTGAAGGCACCTAAGATTTATGTAAGGGACTCGGGGCTGGCCCATGCTCTGTTGGGTATCCCGGAGAGTCCGGCCCTGCAGGCCCATCCCAAGCTCGGAGCCTCATGGGAAGGCTACGCCATGGAGCAGATCCTTTCCATCACGGGCGACCGCGAGGCGTATTTCTGGGCCACCCACGCGGGGGCGGAACTCGATCTTCTGGTATTTCACCGCGGGAAAAGGCTGGGTTTCGAGTTCAAATACACGGATCGTCCCGGCACTACGAAATCGATGCATGTCGCCTGCGAGGATCTTGGCTTGGATCATCTGTATGTGGTGCATCCCGGGAAACACGCCTTCGCGCTGGATGAGCGGATCACCGCCATCCCGCTGGCAAAGGCATGCGGGGAACTGGCAGAGGAGTGAGGAAGGCTTGAGGTCACCGAAGGTTCATATCCATCCGATCGTTCCCATCTTGGAATTCCGTCATCAAACATTCACGATAAATCCCTAGCCATCCGGCACGTGGACTGCTGTTTTGGTGATGAAAGAAATTACGCATCCTCTCCATCCTATTCCTTCCGCTCGCCGCCGCCCATGCCGATACCTTTGGCAGTGGGGCGAACAATTTCACCATAAACTTCGTGACCATCGGTAATGCCGGGAACGTGGTGGATAACACCACCTTCATCGGCGCATTCGGCGTGGTAATGAGAAGAAGACGTTGATTTCTTCCCTTAATCCTTTCGCTCTTTGCCCTTTTCTTTTTCAAAACCGCAAGATCGAGGTAGTGCGCTGGCTGGTGAGGCTGTGCATGGACAGGAAACTGATCAGCGACCGCCAGTTCCTCTTCAGCGCGAAGGGGCTGGAGGAATGCGGGCGAATGCGGGCGAATGGTCGGAGGCTGGGCGAGGTTGCCGAAATGCCGACAGAAATTTCGTGTTTTGAACCACGGATGACCGTCACGGATTTACACGAATGAAGACCTCGAGTGTGTCTGCATCTCGTCTTGGAAAATTAGATCGTGAAATTCAGATGCAAACTTCAATCCAGATCTTCTTATCCGTGATAATGCCTGAAATCCGTGGTTAAAGGCTCCCTGCGATCAACCGCTGTTTTTCCACTGGTTATTCAAGTCTTCCCAGCTAGTGTTCACCCGAACTCATGGAACTTGAATCCAAACTAGCCATCCTCGCCGACGCCGCCAAATACGATGCCTCCTGCGCCAGTTCGGGAGCTGTGCGGGGTAATTCGCTCGGCGGCAAAGGCGTCGGCTCCACCGGCGGCGCGGGCATTTGTCACAGCTACGCGCCAGACGGGCGCTGCATCTCGTTGCTAAAAGTGCTGCTGACGAACCTCTGCATCTACGATTGCCACTACTGCATCAACCGCCGCTCCAGCAACGTCCGCCGCGCCGCGTTCACCGCGGAGGAGGTGGTGAAACTCACGCTCGATTTTTACAAGCGGAACTACATCGAAGGGCTGTTCCTCAGCTCCGGCATCATCCGCAACGCCGACCACACCATGGAAATGGTCATCGCCGTCGCCCGCACCCTGCGCGAGACCTATGATTTCCGCGGCTACATCCATCTGAAAACCATCCCCGAAGCCTCCCCGGAGCTGATCGAGATCGCCGCGCGCTACGCCGACCGCATCAGCATCAACCTTGAACTCCCGACCCAGAAATCCCTCGATATTTTAGCGCCTGAGAAAAACATCAACCGCACCCGTCACGCGATGGGTCGCATTCGCATCAAGCTCGATGAAGCCCACGAGCGCCGTAAAAACGGCGATAAGAAACTCCGCCACGCCACCGGCCAAAGTACGCAAGTCATAGTAGGCGCGGACGCCTCTACCGACGCGGATTTCCTAGCGCGCTCCGACGATCTTTACGGAAATTTTAAGATGCGGCGCGTTTACTATTCCGCCTTCAGCCCTATCCCGGAGCCGTCGAGCGTTCTGCCGCTCAAAGCCCCGCCCCTTGTCCGCGAGCACCGGCTTTACCAAGCGGATTGGCTGATGCGGTTCTACGGCTTCAAGACCTCGGAAATCCTCACGCCAGAGACGCCGAACCTCGACCTCGATCTCGATCCGAAACTCGCCTGGGCGCTCCGCAACCGGCAGGACTTCCCCGTCGATGTCCAAACCGCCAGCCGCGAGAACCTCCTCCGCGTCCCCGGCCTCGGCGTGCGCAATGTGGATCGCATCCTGCACATCCGCCGCTTCGGGAAAATCCGCTTGGCCGATCTCATCCGGCTCCGGATTTCGCTGAAAAAGGTGCAACCCTTCCTCATCACCGTTGACCATAATCCCTCAGCTCTCCTGTTGGATTCCGACCGCCTCCGCGCCCGTTTCCTGCCAAAGCCGCAGCAACTCGACCTCTTCGCGCCGCATGAGATCCGTTGATCCGGGGAAAAATTTCACATCCTGGCGAGAAGCCGCGCGGAGGATGCTTAGTGAGGCTGTCCCGCCTGATGAAATCCTGTGGGAGGCGGAAGCTGGGCTGTTCGCATCATCGGACATGCGCGAGAAGCCGCCGATGAACCTGAAAGTCCCCGCCGCCTTAGTGGACATGGCACAAAGCGTCGCCTGCCACCGCGATCCCACGCGCTGGGGCCTGCTTTACCGCATCCTTTGGCGAGTCACCCGCGGCGGCGAAAAACATCTTCCCGGCATCGCCACCGATCCTGACATTGCGAAGGCGAGGCTGTTGGAAAAGGCCGTGCGCCGCGAGATCCACAAGATGCACGCCTTCGTCCGGTTCCGGCTCATCGATACCGACGCGGAAACCGGCCGCGAACGCTACGCCGCCTGGTTCGAGCCGGATCATTTTATCGTCGAGGCCGGCGCGCCCTTCTTCAAAAAGCGCTTCGCCAACATGGACTGGAGCATTTTCACCCCGAAAGGCTGCGCCCACTGGAACGGCACCCGCCTCACCTTCACCCCCGGCCTCGCCGAAAACCCCATCGACAGCCCCGACGCCCTCGAGGCCGCCTGGCTCACCTATTACCGCAGCATTTTCAACCCCGCCCGCCTCAAAGTGAAGATGATGCAAACCGAAATGCCCAAGCGGTATTGGAAAAATCTCCCGGAAGCCGAGCTCATCGCCGAACTCATCGAAACCAGCCAACACCGCGTAAACGGCATGCTCGCCGAGGAAACCCGTCCGGTGAAACCCCGCCCGCAAAACGCCTATCTCGACAAGCTCCGGGACATGTCGGCGGAGGAAGCACCCTAACTCCCTATCCCCCGTTTTTCAAAAAAATCACCCGTTGCGGCCTCGGGCGGCAGGATTCTCCTTGACGCAACCCGCGGCCGAGCCTAAATCCGCCGCCCGTTTCTAAACAATCCTCTTCCACCATGGCCAACGCACAAGTCATCCTCAAAGAAAAAATCGAAGGCCTTGGAGCCGAAGCCGATGTCGTCAAAGTCCGCGCCGGATACGCCCGCAACTACCTCGTCCCGCAAGGCAAGGCCTACGAAGCGACCAAGGCGAACCTCCGCCACGTCGAAGCCCTCAAGACCAGCCGTGCCCAACGCGAAGCCGAGGAAATCGTCGTCGCCCAAGAGCTCGCCACCAAGATCGGCAAGCTCAAGCCGTCCTTCACCCTTTCCACCGGCCAAGGCGGCAAGGCGTTCGGCTCCGTCACGAACATGGACATCCACAAGGAACTGGAAGCCGCGGGAATCTCCATCGACCGCCATTCCATCCAACTCGACAAGCCGATCAAGAAATCCGGCAAGACCGCCGTGGAAATCAAACTCAACGCCCAAGTCACCGCGACCCTCACCATCACCGTCGATGCGGGCGATGTGACGGAAGAGGACTGAAACTTTAAGTTTTAAACTTTAAACATCAATGAAGAGGCCGGTTCCGAAAGGGATCGGCCTTTTTATTTTCCGTGGCTGGGACTTGGAGTCCCAGTCCGTCGCGGGGACATCCTGTCCCCGGTCTTTCTTCTTCCTTGGAGTTTAGGGTTTAAAATTTAAGGTTTCCCACAAGATGATCCCGGCGCGAAAAATCATGTATGAGGTTTCCCAGCCGTTGCGGCAATACCTTTACCGCTTTGACCGGCTGCGGGACATTCCGCGGGTCTATTCGGAGCTGACTCGGTTCACGGGAGCCATGCCTTACGACGACCCACAGGGGCGCGAAACGCTTTGGCTGACTGTGATGTATCCGCCCGAAGTCCTCGCGGAAATGCGACCACGGCTGATTCGTATTTACAGCGAGCTCAAGCTCGGGCGCAACGCCGTCGAGCACGAGCACCTGCTGGTGGATCGGATCGACTACGGGGATTTCGGAAATTCCAAACCCTTCCGCATCCGCGTCACCAACCTTTTCAACGACAACTCCGACTACTTTTACGTCAAGCAGGCCGACGCCTCGCGCATCTACGGCCTGGAGCTGGAGCACATCCTTTCGCCGAACCGGATCAACTACATGGTCAAGGGCAACACCCTCATCGAGGAGCACATCGCGGGCGTGCCGGGCGATGTTTTCCTGCGCGATTACCTGCCGGATCCGAAGCTCAACAAAGTCCGCATCGCCAAGGAATTCACGAAATTCACCGAGCGTTCCTTCATCCGCCTGCTCGGTGATATGCGCAGCGTGAACTACGTCGTCGATATCACGCCAGATTTCGAGGAAGTGCAATACCGCGTCCGCCCCATTGATTTCGACCAGCAATCCTACGAGGGCAACGGCAACATCTACCTCGCCTTCCGCTTCGGTTCAAACCGCCCTGTCACGCGCCTCGCCTTCGAGGTGCTGAACCGCAAATCCATCGACCAATACGTTAGTGAGGAACACGCCCAGATGACCCGCCGCGCGAAGGTAGAATCCACCCGGCTGCGCGCCCTCCTCGGCATCATGCGGCGGGAGGAAATCGCCCCTGTGGAACATGTCCAGCGCCTCGCCCTCGAGCTCGACCGCATGCACGGCACCACGGATTTCCGCGACTGCAAATCCATGGGCGAGCTCACCGCCGAGCACATTTCGCTGATGCTCGGGGTGTGATGTTGCCGCTTGACCTGAGCACCTTGTGCGTCATGTTTGTTAACAAATGAAAACAGCCACAATCCGGGAAGCGCAGCACCATCTTTCCAAGCTGGTGAACGAGGTGCGGGAGAGCGGTCAGGAGATCGTCCTGACGCGGCGCGGAGAGGAGGTGTGCAAGATCACGCCGATCCTACATCCGGAGGAGAAGAAACTGGATTGGGCGGCATGGACGCAGGAGCGAAGGAAGTTTCTCGCCTCAATGCCGAAGATCGAAGGGAGTGCGGTGGATTTAGACCGGGAGGGCTATCGCTGGTAACATGGTGTACGCGGACACCAGCGTTCTCGCCTCGCTCCTGATGAGCGACTCCAACAGCGACAAAGCCACGGATCTGACATCGGTGCAAGTCGCTCCGCTCCTGCTGAACCGCCTTTTGAAACTGGAAGTCTGCAACGCGATCCGTCTCAGGGTGGCGGATGGAGATGTGGATGAAAGCATGGCGGCGGAATCCTGGGACGAACTGGAGTGCATGGAGCGCTCCGGGTTCTGCGTCGTTCGGGAGCCTGACTGGGATCGTGTTTTGCGGCGATCCATCGGCTTAAGCAGAGCGCACTCATCTGAAAAGCGGACCCGAACCTTCGATATCGTCCACGTGGCCGCTGCTTTGGAGTCGGGAGCGAAGGAATTCTGGAGCTTCGACAGGCGGCAGCGGGCATTGGCTTCTGAAGTCGGTCTTCGGGTTAATCCTTGAACGGCTGGCCATTCCCGCGCGGCTCCCTCTCGTCATCCAGCAAGGCTTTGATGGCCTCTGAGAACTTATTGTAAAACAGGCCGAGCAGGATCAGCGCCGCGCCGAGGACGATGAAGGAAACCACGCGCATGAAGGTGGTGAAATCCCAGACATCCATGGCGAAGAGCTTGCAGAAGGAAACGATGAGCAGGCCGAAGCCGCAGACGCGCAGGATGTGCAGGCGTTGCCAGAGCCCGGCGCTGACGAAGGCGAAGCCGAAGATCGTCCAGAGCACGGCGGCCGGTTTCCAGCCGAAGCGCCAAACCTGCATCTGCGTCGCCCAGAGCGTGGCGACGAGGCAGGTGAGACCGGCCAGCGCAGCGATGGCGGATTTCCTGGTCTGCGGATCGGAGATGAGGGCGGGGCGCTGGCGATAGGTGAAGATCAGCGCGAGCATGGCCAATACGACCAAAATGCCGCGCCATGTCTCCGCTCCTTCGATCCGCCACCACGGGCTGCCAAGCATTTCAAAGACAAGACCCAGCAGCGCGATGGCGATGAAGCCGAGGCACTCGACGAACATCTTCCGCTTCATGACAACAGAGACGATGGTCAGCGCGATGGAGCTGAGCGCGAGGAAATCCGTCCAAGCGCCGGGCGCGAAGGCATGCCATGCGGTGCAATAGGAGACGAAGGCTGAGAGCCGGAAAATGGAGGAGGAAACCGGCCCGTCCTCGCCGACCACACGTTTCCCCCACGGGCTGAGAACAAGGGCGGCGGAGGCCACGGCGAGCAGGGATGCGCCGAAAACCACCGGAGCGTTTCCGGAGGGCAGGACGAACAGGTATCCCAAGGTGTAGCACGAATACACGCCCGCCGTCCGCACCAGGCGAGGGCAACTCATGGCGAGCGCGATGGGAACCAGGAGCAACGCGCAGAGCTGGTTCAGGCCGAGGGCGAGGCCGACATCATCCGGGATCAGCAGGAATCCGCCCGCGGTTTTCCCGCAGATGAGCCAGAGGAAAAAGGGAACCGCGAGGGCGAAGGCGAAAGCGCCGAGGCCGGGATACCAGGCGGGATCGTGCAGTGCGCACCCGCCCTTTGTGCGGTGCTGCCAGAACCGGCAGCCGAGCAACGACAGCCCGGCTGCGGCGAACAGGGGCCAGCTTGCCAATTCTCCGAAACCCGATGACACGGGAAGAAAAGCACCCAAACCAAGGAACCACAGCGAGCCCCACAAAAACTCGGGTTGGCGGCGTTTCACATCGAGTTCCAGGGAGCCGATGGCCATCGCAACGGAGAGCACGATCGCGGTGACGAGTTTCCACGGGGCATCAAGCCGGAACACGCAGAGATGGCTGGCTATGATTGCGGCGGCCAGGAAGAGGAGGCAGGCGGAAACACGGATGAATTTTCCGAACGGCGACCCATCTCCGGATTTCCATGCGGTGATGATGGAAGTCGATACTACTAGGGTTGCAGTAACTGCCGCGCTCCAGACCGGGATGGGATCACGGCCGTAGAGAAAATGGAAAAAATCGTTGTAGGCGAGGATGATTCCCGTCGCGCCGAGCCCGCAGAGGAGCGAGAAAACGGACTCGCATTTCCCCCGGAATTTCCATGCCGCGATGGCCAGTGCGAGCGACTCGAAGGCGAGCACCAGCGCGAGATTCTGGCCTTCCAGTTTCAGGATGATGGCGAAGGTGGCGAGGGCGATGCCTTGGCCGATGTTCACGCCTCCGGCGGTGGCATTCTGGCGGCGGCCGAGGATGCCGAGGACGATGAGCATGCCGCCGAAAACGGCGGCCACTTTCCAATAACCATCCTCGCCGTTTTGGGGCAGCCAGACGCCGGAGAAGAGCAGGAAGAAGAAGGCGTTGTTCAGGGCGGTGAACCACGCCCGGGCGCGGTCGGACAGGCTTTTGCGGAAACGGTCCAGCGAGCCGGGGATGGCAAACATGACCCAAACCGGCGGCAAAAACCAGAGGGTGGCGGGATCATCCGTGCGGATATTTCCACCGGAGGCATCGTAAGCACCGAGGAACTGCCAGCCGAAAAACGCGCCGTAGGTGCCGAGCATGGACGCCCAGCCCGGCCCCGACCAACCGGGGCGGAGCATGAAGAATAGGCCGAGGCCGCCGAGCAGGAGATTCGACAGGCAGGACATCCAGCCGATGGGCTGGAGCATCGTCGCGTAGGAGGCGAGGACGATGCCGAGGACGGCGGTGGCCTTCGCCTGGCGCAGCCATGATACTGCGGCGATGGCCAGCGCGGCGGCGGTGAGCAGGATCGCTCCGAGGGCGGGGCTATCGATCACTTTCAGCCGAGCGACATGATGCGCGGCGAAGGTGCAGTAGTAGAAAAACGCCATGCCGCCCGCCAGCAACACCTCGCCAAAGCGGCTGAGGCTTTCCTTCGCAGCGAGCCGCCTTCCCGTTTCCACCAAGGCCAGCGCACAGCCGAACAGCGCGGCGAGGCGGGCGCCGTTCGACATTTCCCGGATCCAGTTCTGGTAGGCGTAGTTTCCGAGGAAAACCAAACCTGTCAGGAGGATCACGATGCCGATGCGGACGAACCACACTTTTCCGAAATCGAGTTCGAAGGAGCTTTCGGGAGCACATGGAAGAGGAGTGGGAGAGGGTGGGATGGAGGGAGTGGGAGAAATGGGAGCGGCCTCCACCTTTTCGGGGGTGACCTTCAGGCGTGCCTCGGTGAGGGCTGGCATGTGCGGGCGTTTTTCGGGAATCACCGCCTTCGGCAACGGCGGCGGTGTGGCGGAGCCGTGCGCTTCCGCTTTTCCAAGCTGCGATTCCAGATCCGCTATGCGGATGCTGATCCGCATGAACTCGGCGTGGTGGCGGTCGCTGAGATCCGTCAGATCGCGGCGCAGGCGATTGATCTCATCCCACAGCGGGCTTTCCTTGGATGGTTTCATGAATCTTGGGTGGGCGCGGGGCGGGATGGCCGTGGCCTGAAAATCATCCACACCCACAGTACGGCGGCGATGGTGAGCGCACACCATGGCAAGATCCAGCCGAAGCGGGTGTAAAAGGTCAGGCCGGTTTCGCGCTTCAGGAAGCCGTGGATCGTGCCCTGCTTCATCGCACCGAGGCGGGCGTGGAGATGACCGGCCGGATCGATGAGCTGCGAGACACCGGAAGTCGCCACCACAAACATCCACCTGCCGTTTTCCGCCGCGCGGATGCGGGCCAGCTCCGCGTGCTGGTCATGCTGGCGGGCTGACCAGGATTCCGCGTCCATCGTAGGCACCACGAAATACTCCGCCCCTCCGGCGGCCATGCCCCGCGCGATGCCCTCGTAATCGCAGTCGAAGCAGATCGGCGTGCCCACTTTTCCGAAGGGTGAAACGACAGGTTCGCTGAGCTTGCCCGGCGTGCCGTCGTCGAACATGTGGACGGTGTGGACTTTCGTGTGCTCGCCGAGGAAGCCGGTGGCATCCATGGTGATCGCGATGTTGTGCCATGCGTCCCCTCCCCCGGGCCGCGACTGTGTGCCGAAGGTCAGGGTGATGTCCTTTTCGCGGCACAGATCCAGCAGGAGCTGCCAGTCCCGCTTGTTCTCGCGGATGTCGTAGGGCACGGCGTATTCGGGCCAGACGACGTGATCGACACCGGCCGGCATCGCCTTGGTGTCCTTGATATAGGAGTCGATGGTGACGTTCTCCAACTGCACCCCGGCCACTTCGATCACCCCCGCTTGCCCTTGTTGGAGGGTAGGATACGGGCGGGAAATAACGAGGGATGCGGCCAGCACGGCGAGCGCGGCGCATGCTGATTTCCACATCCGGGTGGTGAGGGCGGCGGCGGCGAAGACGACGATGGCGCCCACGCAGTAAACCCCGATCCACGGCAGCAACGCGTTCGGCCCGATGGCGAGGCCCGCGGTCATCCACGGGAATTTCAGCGGGCTGATTTCCGCGCGGATGATCTCCCATGCGGACCAGTTGATCGCGGTGAAGGCGGCGAATTTCCATCCCCGGAGGCCATACAGGAACGCGCTTCCCTGAAAATGAGCGAAGCCTGCGGTCAGCGCGGCGAGCACCGCCCAGAGCAGGATCGAAAGCGACCCGAAGATATTCCAGACCCAGGACAAACCCACTCCGAGAGCGGTGTATCCGTGCAGAAAACCGAGGATGCGCGCACGGGTGCCGTGCTGGCCATGGATGGAAACCAACAGACCCGCCAAGCCCGGCAGGATCAGCGGCCACCAGCCGAATGGCGGGAACGCCAGCGCACAAAACAGCCCGGAAAGGATCGCGAGTCCACAGCGGGCGGGGAAAGCGGTGGCCTTGCTCATATCGGTAATGGATCAATCAGGCCGGTTCGCGAACCACTCCTTCGTTTTCGGGCGGTTTAGCAGGATCAGGGTCAGGATCGGATAGGAAGACATCAACACGAAGGTCACCAGCATCGTGCCGATCATGATCATTTCCATCTGCCCGACAGGCATCACGCCGCCCGCCGTGACAGCCGCCATCTGCTTCATAGCCGGGACGGTGTAGATGAAGGTCATCACGATGTTCACCACCTTCGAGGCAAGCGAAGCCCAGGCGTAGCGGTTCGACCAACGCAAGCCGCTCCCGCGCTTCTTCAGAAGCAGGATGCCGGCCTTGAGCATGATCGCTGCCACGATCAACGTCAGAACCGTCGAGATCACAGTCATCGGCATCATGCCCTCCTCCATCGCCGCCTGCGCCTTAGCCTGCGCCTCCATTTGGGGAGTTTGGGGAAACATGTTCTCGAACGGATTCCCCACAGCGAGCACGAAAACAGTCCACACGGACATCAGCAGCCCGTATGCGGCGAAGATCACATGCATGATCCCGAAAACCTTCACCGTCTGCGGCTGACCGAGATCGGCGTGTTGCGCCGTTTGCATGGCGGCGATATCCTGTGGCGTGAGTGAGGGGGGCTGTTCTATCATAACGAGATCATGAAATCCGTTTTCCGGGAGATGTCGAGCAAGAGGTGTAATTCCACTGGCTCCACAGCCGTCCGGCTGGTAGAGATCCGCTATGGAATTCCTTTGGGCATGGGAATTCGGATCGCCACTACTGCGCGTTGAAATCAAAGGTTCAGGATCGCTGCCGCGGTGCCGAAGTAGATGAGCATCCCGGAGACATCGACGATGGAGGCGAGCGAGGGTGCGGAAACAACGGCGGGATCGAGACGCACCGCGCGGGCGGTGAGGGGGAGTAATGCTCCGAGGACGGTGGAGGAAAGCACCTGAAGGGTGATGGCGCAGGCGACAGCCAGCGAGAGCTGTGGGAAGGAAAACGCGCCAGTGGCAGGGGGATGAAAATGGGGAAGGAGGAAGGTGATGAACGCCGCGATGGCGACGCCGAGCGTGAGACCTAGGAACAGACCCACGCGCGCCTCCTTCCACGCGATGCGGAACGCGGCGTTCGCGCCGATTTCTCCGAGCGCGAGGGCGCGGATCACCATGGTCGCTGATTGCCCGCCCGCGTTTCCACCGCAGGCCACGACCATCGGCAGGAACAGGGAAAGTACATAAGCGCGCTGCAGCACCTCGCCGAAGCGGAACATCACATACCCGGAAATAATGGAGACGAAGGCCAGCCCCACGAGCCACGCCACGCGGCGGCGGTAATGCTTCACGAAGGTGGTGTTCAGGTAGGTCAGCTCTGTCTGCTCGCCGCCGATACCCGCGAGTTTCTCGATGTCTTCGGTGGACTCTTCCTGCAGGATTTCCAACGCATCATCGTAGGTGATCACGCCGAGGAGATGATGGAACTCATCGACGACCGGTAGCACTACAAGGTCATAGCGGGAAAGCAAGCGCGCGGCGTCCTCTTGGTCAGCGCTGGCGAGGACGAACTCGTCCGCATCCTCCATGATGTCACGGATCGGGGTGTCCCAGGTTTCGAAAGCGAGGTCGCGCAGCCGGACTTTCCCAACCAGGCGCCCCTGCTCATCGACCACGAAAATCCGCGCCAGCGTCTCCGCATCGTCACGGTCGCGGCGCAGCACGGTGATGGCTTGCTTGACCGTCATATCGGCGGTGATCCGCCCGACGTGGGTGGTCATCCGCCCGCCCGCCGTGTCTTCCTCGTATTTCAGAAGGCTCTTCGTGAGCTCCTTATCACGCGGGCCGAGCAGGGAGAAAAAACGAACCTGCGCCTCCTCTGAGACGACCTGGAAAATGTCCACGCGGTCGTCGTCGGAAAGGTTTCCCAGCAACACCCGGAGCTGAGCGGGCTTGAAGTGGCTCAGCGAGTCCTCGATCAGCGAGTATGGTAGCTCGGCGACGACATCCGTCGCCAGCTCGGGGCCGATGGTTTTGAAAAAGAAATCGCGCTCCCCGTCATCGAGGTGCTCGTAAAGCTCTGCGAGGTCGGCGTAGTGGCAGTCCTCCGCCGCCGCGAGTAGTGCGGAGCCGTCCTGCGCGTCGATGGCACGCCTGACCTCCGAGATCGGATTTTCGTCATCATCTTCCGCCACGGGCGAAGCGTGCGGGAGTCCGGGGGGCTTGGTCAACCGCCTTCCTCTAGGTGGCCCTGTTCCTTTGGGCAACGCCGATATTGACGGGTGCCGGTTAGCCGGACAAACTCGCCACTTATGAGCGTCGGGATCATCATGGGTAGCGAGTCGGACTGGCCGACGATGGAACACGCCGCGCGCGTGCTGAAAGATTTCGGCGTGCCTTTCAAGGCGGAGATCGTCAGCGCGCACCGCACGCCGGATCGGCTAGTGGGATATGCGAAAGGCGCGAAGGCCGCCGGGCTGAAATGCATCATCGCAGGCGCCGGCGGCGCGGCGCACCTGCCAGGCATGGTCGCGGCGATGACCGAACTGCCAGTGCTAGGCGTGCCTGTGGAATCGAAAGCGTTGAAAGGCATCGATTCGCTGCTTTCCATCGTGCAGATGCCCGCCGGCATTCCCACCGCGACCTTCGCGATCGGCAAGGCAGGCGCAACAAACGCAGGGCTTTTCGCCGTGGCGATGCTGGCCGTGGAGGATGAGGCACTGGCCGCAAAACTCGCCGAGTTCCGCAAGAACCAAACGGAGAAAGTGGCAGCGGCGGAGCTGCCCGAGTTGGATTGAGCAGTGAAACATCTTCATTTCAGCGTTTCAGTTTTCAGCGTTTCAGCATTTTCCCAAACAGCTCCTCATTCGCGCTCATTCGCGGTTAGAATTCTTCCTCATGTCAGCTTCCGTATTTTTCCCCTTGGACAGGCAACAGGTCGTCGGCGTGATCGGCGGCGGCCAGCTCGGGCGCATGTTGGCGCTGGCGGCGCGGCGCATGGGCGTGCGATCCGTGGTCTGGACCGGCGGGCTGGAGGCTCCCGCCGTGGAGGTCGCGGACGAGGTCATCGACCTGCCTTTTGATGATCCGCAGGCACTGCGCGACTTCTGCGCGAAAGCGACCGTGGCCACCGTGGAGTTCGAGAATATCCCGCTGGCGACCATGCGCGGCGTGGCGGAAAATATCGGCCTGCATCCCTCCCCCGAAGCTGTCGGCATCTGCCAGAACCGCGAGCGGGAAAAGAATTTCCTCCGCGAGAACGGCATCCCCTGCACGGCGTTCTGGGTGATCGAAACCCTCGACGACCTGACCCACGCGATGGCCGAACTCGGCGGCGCGGGCGTGCTCAAGACCGCGGATTTCGGCTACGACGGCAAAGGCCAGCTCAAGATCACCGGCGGGGAAAATCCGTCGGAAGTCTGGGAAAAATTCGGCAAACAGCGCGCGGTGTTAGAGGCGTGGGTTCCTTTCGAAAAGGAAATCTCCGTAATGGTCGTGCGAGGCAAGGACGGCGAGACGGCGACCTACGATCCCGCCGAGAACCGCCACCGCTCGCACATCCTCGATGTCTCCATCGTCCCTGCGAGGATCGCTGAAAGCGTCGCGGAAGAAGCCCGCCGCATCGCGGAAAAAGTCGCCGTCGCGCTCAGTTACCGTGGGATCATGGGGGTCGAGTTTTTCGTGAAAACCGATGGCTCCCTGCTCGTCAACGAGATGGCACCGCGCCCGCACAACTCCGGCCATCACACGCTCGACGCCTGCGCTACCTCGCAGTTCGAGCAACAGCTCCGCGCCGTCCTCGGCTTGCCGCTCGGCTCCACCCGCCTCGTTTCCCCCTGCGTGATGCTGAACCTCCTCGGCGATTTCTGGCCCGGCGAAACCGAACCGCCCGACTGGACTCCCCTCCTCGAAACTCCTGACGCCGTGCTGCACCTCTACGGCAAACGCCGCGCCATCGGGATGCGGAAAATGGGGCATGCGACGTTGCTGGGAACGGATGCGCTGGAGAAGGCCGAGGCGCTGAAGGCGGGCTGGCTGTGAATAAGGAGAAGGGGTTTGCAACCCCTTTGCGGCGGATAGGGAATCC
>CAMCXJ010000040.1 GCA_945883455.1 Prosthecobacter debontii | reverse complement strand
CAGAGTCGAGATCGGACGCGCGAGCCGATCCTCTTTTGGATCCACTTCAGTAGCATCATTTGCCACGAGATCGGTTGCCGGGGAGCTGGTTGGCTCGACTTCAACTGTGATCTTCGCGAACAAGGCAGAATGTATTTCTGAAGTCACGTGTGTCGGGTCGTTTGTCGCTCGCATAGCGGCAGTCCGGGTGCTACCTACTTCCGCCGCCAAAGCTGCGGTGGGTTCTGTCTTGTCACCATTTCTCGATTCTAAATTGGGAGCATACCTCCGAATGGATGGATTACTCTGCTCCTTGGTTATCGGGATCCCCCGCTCTCTCCTTCTTTGCGGCAACCCTATTTCCTGAGACGAAGAAAACTGATCCATATCCCTCAAATCGTCCACCCAATCGTTCTCCGGAGAAACCGGCGGAACATGGTTACTGCGATCATTTTTTTCGGGATTCATCTGCGAAACTCGGATGTATTCTAGGGAGGTGAAATGGGCGTCACTGTGAGCTTAAATTACGAAGGATTCAACTCATAACAGGCTAAAAGCCGGAAGAGAGCCTCGACACCAAATTTCTACCCGCCCTTCCCAAAGCATCCGGCAGGGCATTCCGTCTGGCGGTTTGCAAATTGGAATCTGCGAAAAAACTGCTGTGCCCATCGCTATTGCCGCTGGCTAGGATTTTCGTCGGATCCCTCGCGTCACGAAGCGTCCAGCTTATCGAGACCTCATTCGTCAGCTCCTCGGCCAAAAGGGAATCCAGCCTGGAACTGCGCAATGTGGAATATCGGATTGATCCCAGCGTTCCCTCAAGCACCGCGTCGGCGCTATCACGGTCTGCAAGGCGGTAAGTGCCATCCAGCACCAATGCGTCGGTCACTGCCGTGGTCGCGAGAGCCTCGGCACGGGGTTCCTGGGTGCCGTTGGAAAACATCGGGACGGCAATGGTTTTCACGCCGGCTAGGGACGGCGGCTTCGCTCCGCCGAGCTTGTATCCGGCGCAGGAAACCATCGACAGCGTGATCAGAATCAACAGTGCGAATCTCATGGGAAAATGGTGGGGTGATTTCTACTCACCGAGGGCTTTGAGGCGGGATTTCGCCTTGTCATGGGCGTCTCCGGAGCTAGCACGCTTCAGAACCTCACGGTAGTAAATTTTGGCAGATTCGCTCTGGCCTGATTTATCATAATACTCCGCGATCTCCAGTGAGCGGTTGATCTCGCGTCCGCCGATGTCAACCGACATCCTGCGGGCTTCCCCGTTTTTCGAATGTCCGGGATACTGCAGCAGGTAATCACTAAACGCCTCGCGCGAAAGCTCCAAGGTCGCCTGGTTCCGGTTGCCGCGGTCCGCCTCCTCCAACAGGACGACTCCAACGCGAAACAGCGCTTCCGGCGCATAGGAACTTTCCGGCTGGTCGCTTACCAGTTTGCGGAACGCCTCAATGGCATCTTTCGACTCCTTCTTTCCTTGGTAAAGTTCGCCGATCGTGAATTGCGCCTTCGCGGATGTGTCGGAGCGCGGTGCGTTGTCACGAACAGCCGCCAGCATCTCAACGGTTTTCTCGATCGAAAGCCTAGTCCTTAGGCCGGCGAAGGACGACTTCACATCGCCATCCGCCGCCGCTTGGGCCATCCGCGCCTGGCGTTCGAGAGCCTTGGCATACAGGCCGCTGCTTTCGTATCGCGTGAGAAATTTCTGATAGGCATCGAAGGATTTCTGGATGTCGCCTTTCTGTTCGAGGAGCTCCGCTTGGCGGAAACGTGCCTGCGCGGCGGAAGTCGCGAAAGGATACTTGTCGGCCATCTTCCCGTATTGCTTGATGGCAGATGAGCTTTTTCCGGCATCGTCGGCTGCCTTGGCATTTGAATATTGCACCTCGCCTTCTGCGGAGGCCGCTTGGGTATTTCCAGCGAGCTTGATTACATCGTCATCGTTGCTACAGGAGACGGATAGCGCCGCAAAAACAGCTACTGCCAACACACAGGGGAAACGCTTCGTCATGTCGAGAACATAGGGGCTTTGGCGCGGGGTGGAAGAGGAAATTACGAAGGCGCATGGGCCATCGCCTTAGCTCTTACCGAGCTCGGCGGAGCGTGCGGTCGCGGCCATCACGGCATCGATCAGCGCCGAGCGGATATTCCTGCCCTCCAGCACGGACAAACCGGCGATCGTCGTACCACCCGGAGAAGTGACCATATCTTTCAGCTTCGCGGGATGATCACCAGTGCGCAGCACCATCTCTGCCGCGCCGCTTACGGTCTGAGCGGCGAGCCTGACCGCGTCGGCGCGTGAAAGCCCGGCCATGACCCCGCCGTCCGCTAAGGCCTCGATCATCAGATAAACGTAGGCCGGGCCGCTTCCAGAAAGCCCCGTTACAGCATCCATCAGTTTTTCGGGAACGAGAACGGCCAATCCAACGGCATCGAGAAGCGATACAACTATGGCCTCATCGCCTTCCCGGCAACGGCTACCTAGGCAATACGCGGCGGCGCCCTTACCAACCAGCGCGGGCGTGTTTGGCATGGTGCGGACCACACGCACCGACTCGGGAGCCTTGTTCTCGATGTCCACCAACCTGACGCCCGCCGCGATCGAGATCAGTAGCTTTCCGGAAGAATCATCGGGCTTGAAATCAACAAGCGCCGCATGGATGTCCTGCGGCTTCGTGCAGAGCAGGATCACATCGCTCTCACGTAGCACCTCGCCGATGTCAGCAGTGGTTCTCGCGCCGGTTGTCGCCGAGAAATTCTGCGCTGCGGCCGCGAGCAGATCCGTCCCGATCACTTCTCCGGATTTCACCACGCCAGCGCGGATTGCCCCTTGCACCAAAGCGGTTCCCATTTTCCCGCAACCAATCACGCCTAACTTCATGTCGCAAAACTAAGGGGCTTTGCAGAGCGGGGCGAGCTTCATTTTTGGTTGGAAAGCAAGATCACACCCCGGCCAAGACCTCTTTTACCCTTCCGGCGATCAAGTCGGCGAGGCTGGCGTCACCTTCCTCCCTCAGGAAATCACAGTAATTCGAAGCTACCGACTCAAGATCTTCGGCAAAGGTCGTGCCGAGTTTCTCGTAACCGGCCAGCGCCTTTTCAAAATGCCTGCGCGCCCAAGCCCGGTCACCTGTCTGCAGCAGTGCCAGCGCAAGATTATTGTGGGATTGCGCGGTGTCCGGATGATTTTCACCTAGAAGCTCCCTGCGCGTCTCCAGAGCCATCATGTGCATTTCTCGTGCCTGATCGAAATAACCAGCGGCCAGATAAACGGCCCCAAGATTGTTCGAGACCGACGCCGTCTCCTCGTGTTTAGCCCCCGCTTCGGCATGCATGATCTCAAGGGACCTCAGGAAATAATCCTCTGCCTTACCGAGATCGCCACTGGCCTTTGCCATGAAACCCAGATTGTTCGTGAGCGCCGCCACATCCATGAGCATTGGAGGCTCGTTCTTCTCCAAATAAACTACCGCAGTTTGCCACGCTCCAATCGCTTTCTCGGGACGTTCTTGACCATCATAAGCCGCTCCCAACAGCGCGTAGAGCCTGCCCACTTGACCGCTGCGGTCCGGACGGTTGTCCAGCTGGTCGATCGCGTGCTTCAGGTCATCCGCCGCCTCGACAAACTGCCCCAGCTCAAGATAAAGATCCGCTCGTCTTTCTAGCGAGGTCACAAACGCCTCAATGTGGTCAAGATCCGGCCCCAGCTGTTGCTCGCATTTCTCCACGGCGGCGTTCGCGGTATGCAATGCCTCAGAAAGGTTTCCTTTCGTTCGGAGTGTTTCGGCGCGGTCCAACATAAGCTGAATGAAATTGGCTATCGCGGTATCTAGGGGCATAAAAGTTTTTATTCATAATAGGTATGCACGACCTTTCTCCATAGCGAGCAAAAAACCGCCGCGATTCCCAATTCTGTGCGGCATCATTGTATCCACTCCTCCCAGATATGCTGATCAATTCACGCCCCCAACCGCTCCATAATTTCCATCCTCGCTCCCGGTAGTTTTCCAATGTGATCGCGCAGCGCATCCTCACCTCTGCCTGCTCCGGACACACCTAAAATCTCCGCAAGCTGCCTCTCGAAATGAAGTAGCGCCTTCAAGCTCGGCTCCTCGGCGTCGAGGTGATCGAGCCCGCGGCGGAGAAGATCATGCAGGAGCGCGTCGGCGTGACCCGGCTCGACCGCGCCCTCGACAAGCTGGCAAAAATATCCAGCCATAAGCGTGGTTGCGTATTGGCGACGTAATCCCTGCCGCCACTTCGAAATCGCGACCTCCCTGAGGATGTGAAGCTCGCCTTTACGGGCAGGTACAACACCGATCTCCCCGGAGAAAAAAAGGTCAAGTTTCCCCGCGAAGGCGCTCTTCGGGCGCAACGCACCCTTCGCCACTGTCTTGAGTAAGCCGTCGCTCTCGGTGAACCAATGGACGATGAGACTCGTGTCCGTCAGGCGGGTGGTGCGGATCAGGATGGCCTCGGTAGCGATCACGGGGTTGGAAAGGAAATGAAGATTCGGCTTGATACGCCCGTTGCGCTGCCCTAGCCACTGTCCAGCAACCATGGGACAGCAATCAAACAAAATCATCAAACGCCGCCGCCGGGCGGATTATCTGAAGCGTAAAGAGGAGCAGGCCAAGCTCAACGGCCTGTTGCCCAAAACGAAGGTAAAGAAGGCCGCTCCGAAGGTCGAGCCCGGTGAAAAACCCGCCGTAGCAAAGAAAGCCGCCGCGAAAAAAGCGCCTGCCAAAAAGGCCGCCGCGAAAAAGGCTCCCGCCAAAAAGGTGGCCAAGGAGGCTCCCGCCAGCGAGGAAACCACCGAGGGCTGATCCGCTTTACCCAATTCTTTCCCAAGCCGGCCTCCCAGAAAAGGAGTCCGGCTTTTTCATTTTGCATCCGGCTTTCTAGACCACAGAGGCACAGAAAAAGAGGGAGAACACTGAGGGGATGGAAGTTCCTCGTCCCATTTTTTCCCATTTTTTCCCATGTCTTCCCTGTGTCCTCCTCTCCCTCTCTGTGCCTCGGTGGTAAAATCAGCCCTAAAAACGAAACGAAAGATTCCGCTTTTCTCCCCCGCCCCGTCCCCTACCTTCCCGCCCGCATCCCTCTTCGTTGAGGTTTAGAATTTAATTTAAAGTTTATGAAAATCGTCGTCGCATACTCCGGAGGCCTTGATACCTCCGTCCTCCTCCTCTGGCTCAAGGAAAGATACAACGCGGAGATCATCGCATACTGCGCCGATGTCGGCCAAGGCGACGAGCTCGATGGCCTGGAAGCGAAAGCCCTCTCCACCGGAGCGTCGAAGTGCTTCATCGGCGACCTAAAAGAAGATTTCGCGGCGAACTACATTTTTCCCATGATCCAGGCCGGGGCGATCTACGAGGGTCGCTACCTGCTCGGCACCTCCATCGCCCGCCCCTGCATCACCGCGGACATGATCAAGATCGCCCTCGCCGAAGGAGCCGATGCCATCGCCCACGGCGCCACCGGAAAAGGCAACGACCAGGTCCGCTTCGAGCTTTCCGCCGCCGCCCTCGCCCCGAATATCAAGTGCATCGCCCCATGGCGCGACGCGGAGTTCCGCAAGCAGTTCCCCGGCCGCGCCGAGATGATCGCCTTCGCCGAAGCGAACAATATCCCGATCAAGGCTTCCATGAAAAAGCCCTACTCCATGGACCGCAACCTCCTCCACATCTCCTTCGAGGCCGGTGCCATGGAAGATCCGTGGTACGACGCCACCACCCCGGCGGACACTGACATGTATGTCCTCTCCGTTTCCCCCGAGGAAGCTCCCAACGCCGCCGAATACATCCAGATCCTTTTCGAAAAGGGCAACGCCATCGGCCTGAAACACGAAAACCTCGACACCCTCCTTTCCGAACTCGGCGATGTGAAATCCACCGGCCAGCAGGACGGCTACGCCCTGCTTTCCCCCTACGGCGTGATGCGCGTGCTCAACCTACTCGGCGGCCGCAACGGCATCGGCCGCGTGGACATCGTGGAAAACCGCTTCGTCGGCATGAAATCGCGCGGCATCTACGAAACCCCCGGCGGCACCATCCTGCTCGCCGCCCACCGCGACCTCGAGACGCTCGTCGTCGACCGCGAGGCGATGCACATCCGCGACTCGCTAATCCCGAAATACGCTCAGCTCGTTTACAACGGCTTCTGGTTCGCCCCCGAGCGCGAGGCGATCCAAGCGCTCGTCACCGAGACGCAGAAAAAAGTCTCCGGTGAAGTCCGCATGAAGCTCTACAAGGGCAACGTCATGCAGGCCGGACGCCGCTCTCCCCACAGCATGTATTCCGAGGCCATCGCCACCATGGAAGGCGGCCAAGAAGAAGCCTACAACCAGGACGACGCCACCGGATTCATAGCCCTCAACGCCCTGCGCCTCAAAGCCGTCGCGAGGCAGAAGTAGCTATCCCTCTCGCAGCAGGCTCTTATCGCCTCGTCTCGCCGCCTGTTGTCCGCCCCATTTTTCTCTCGCCGAAGGCAAGCGCCCCGCGCAACCTCCGCCCGCCATGCTCAAAGCCGGAATCGTAGGACTACCCAACGTCGGGAAATCGACACTTTTCAACGCCGTCACTCGCACTCGAAAGGCGGAAGCGGCGAATTATCCGTTCTGCACGATTGACCCGAATATCGGCATCGTGATGGTGCCCGACGAGCGCCTCGCCGTGCTCTCGAAAATTTCCGGTTCCCAGAAACTGGTGCCGACCGCCATCGAGTTCGTGGACATCGCCGGCCTTGTGAAAGGTGCCTCGGAGGGCGCGGGATTGGGAAACCAGTTCCTCGCCACCATCCGTGAGACCGACGCCATCGTGCAGGTGGTGCGCTGTTTTGAAAACGACGACATCATCCACGAGCTCGGCTCCGTGGATCCGATCCGCGATATCGAGATTATCAATTCCGAGCTGATCCTAGCCGATATGTCCGCTTTGGAAAAACGCCGCTCCTCCCGCGAGAAAAAGGCGAAGGGTGGCGATAAGGAATCGAAAAAAGAGGTCGAGCTGATCGACATCATCATGCCCCACCTCGATCAGGGCAAACCGGCACTGACCCTCGATTTCTCTGCCGACGACGCCGAGATCGTGAAAGGATTTTTCCTACTCTCCTCAAAGCGGACAATCTACGCCTGCAACGTGGCAGAGAACGAACTCGCAGGTGCAACCGAAAACCCCGACTCTCATCCGCAGGTGGCGGCGGTACGCAAATTCGCATCCGAGCACTCGGGAGCGGAGGCAATCGTGATTTCCGCGCGCATCGAGGAGGAGCTATCCGACCTCGCGCCCGAGGAAGCAGCCGAATTCCTCGCCGACATGGGAGTGAAGGATTCCGGTGTCTCCAACCTGATCCGCGGCGTCTATCATCTCCTTGGCCTCCGCACCTATCTAACAACCGGCGTCCAGGAAACCCGCGCATGGACAATCCGTCAGGGCGATAAAGCCCCTGCCGCTGCGGGCGTGATCCATACGGATTTCGAGCGCGGCTTCATCGCCGCGGAGGTCGTGCACTATGACGATCTCGTCACGCTTGGCACCAAGCACGCCGCCAAGGAGGCCGGCAAGCTCCGCATCGAGGGTAAGGAATACGTCGTAAAAGACGGCGACGTGATCGAGTTCCGGTTCAACGTTTAAAGCATCGTCACTTGACAGGCGTTTCGGCGGACGGAGCCGCGCGCTCCACTCGATCCCCTTTGTTCACAATCGCCTTGATCAGTGATTCTTTAGTCTCCTTGTGGTGGCGGATATGAAGGCCCACGGCGAAGGCAACGCTAGCCAGAACCAGAAAAAGGACAATCATACCAAAGCTAAGACCCGCAGTCTCGGCTACGGGCTTGGCAGAGGGGGCAGGGGAGGGAGGGCGCTGTTTTCGTTTCGGTGCTTCCGCTGCCGGCTCTTCTGTAAGGACTTCTTTTTTGGTGGGAATATCGTCGGTGGGCTTCTCACGTGCAATCTCCCCTAGTTCTTCATCGGTAAGGGTGAAATCAAAGGAAACCTCGCCCAGCCTCAGCGACATCCCGGAAACGAGTCCAATCTTATCATGCCGCTCGCCATGATGCTTGATGCCGTTCGTGGAGCCTATGTCGCCGAGCTCGTATCCGCCCTCGATACGTCGCATTTCAGCGTGTTGCACAGAAACCGAACCGGAATCGATGACAATATCATTATCGCTACCGCGACCAATACGGATCGATTTCCGGTCGAGGCCGAACCGGTAAGGCTGCGCGTTTTTCTCCGGAACGGTGATGATCACTCTGGGCATGACGGGTGAACGATTGGTTTCCTGAATTTCTAGCAGAGAAATTTCAAAAAACAGCCCTAAATCGCCAGATTGTTTCAGGTTGCAAGCTCCCGTCCGCTCTGATTACGCTTTTGCACCATGGCAAATGCTACCAACGTCCTCTCCGCCGGAATCGAGATCATCGGTTCAATCCGTTTCTCCAATGACATGATCATCGATGGCAAAATCGAAGGGGAAATTACCTCGGATAAAGGCAAGATCACCATCGGCGAAAATGCGAAGATCAAAGGCGATATCACCGCCGGTGAAGTGAAGGTTTATGGCAAAGTGGAAGGCAAGATTACCTCTCAGCGCTGCGAGCTGAAAGACAAGTCCAAAATCAACGGGGACATCAAGTCCAAGGTGTTCTCGATGGAAGAAGGCGCCCAGCTCACCGGCCGCACTGAGATCGGCGGATAACATATCTGCCAAATCTCCATCTTCCCCCCGGAAAATTATGCGGCATCACGATGGTCGGTACAGGATGCCCCCTTGTCGCTCTTCGGCTTGAGCATTTGATTTGTTAACGGGCGGTAAACGAGTCCCTGGAGATGAAATCAGATGCGCACCTTGGCATGAGCGGCGGTCTTCACCCGATGGGGCGCGGCTTTCGCTGCTTCCTCACCGACACGCTTGAGAAGGGCGATCAAGGAGGCGGTGATGAAATATTCCTTGAGAAGGGCTTCACGGCTTTCTCCATTCTTGGTTTTGCGGACAATTTTCATGGGGTGTATTTTATTTTTTGAGGCGGAACATTTCCACACTGCATCCATAAGCAGCGACAAAGACACCTTGTTTATTCCAAAAAAGAGTCATGGTGTCTTTTGCGTCGTTCTTCGAAATTACTTTTAGTTCGGGCTGCATCGAGACAATCATCCCCGCCGTAACCTTTTCTAGGTGACCTCTTGAAACATCTAAATATTTTGTAAATAAATAATCGCTAACCCAGCATTAGATGCATCTGTATCGATCTCATCAAACTTCCTCCAACCATATGCTGTCCGATATCAAGATCGCCGTCCTTATGGGCGGCCCCGGCTCCGAGCGGCAGGTCTCCCTCGCCTCCGGCAAGGCCGTCCTCAACGCCCTTCTCTCTCTCGGTCTTGATGCCGTCCCGGTCGATGTCACAGGCACGGAGATCTCACTCCCCGCAGGCACCGGTCTTTGTTTCAACGTGATCCATGGCACCTTTGGCGAGGACGGTCGGCTTCAGGAAATTCTCGACGCAGAAGGCACCCCCTACACAGGCGCACGCGCCGACTCCTCCCGCCGCGCCTTCGACAAAAGCCTCGCGAAACAGGCGTTCCTCGCCGCCGATGTCCCGACCCCGCGCTCGGAGGTTGTCGATTGCTCAAACGGCCCAGTAATGCCCTCCTTCCCCGCGCCCTTTGTCGTGAAGCCGCCGCGCGAAGGTTCCTCTGTCGGTATCGAGATCGTGACAACCCAGGTGAAAGCCGAGGCCGCGATCGCCAAGGCCGCTAACTATTCTAAGGATCTCCTCATCGAGGAATTCATCTCCGGCCACGAGCTCACTGTGCCCGTCATCGACGGCAAAGCCTACCCCATCGTCCATATTATCCCGCCCGAGGGCGTCTATGACATGGCCGCGAAATACCCGTGGCTCTCCGGCACCCAAGGCTCCCAATACATCTGCCCCGCCGACCTCGACCTCGAGACCACCATGGCCGTGCAAGCCGCCGCCGTCGCCGCCCACAATGCTCTCGGCATCGAGGTCTATTCCCGCGTCGATGTGATGCTCGGCCCCGACAACCAACCCTATGTCCTCGAAGCTAATACCATCCCCGGTATGACAGAAACATCACTCCTCCCCAAATCCGCCGCCGCCGCCGGTCTGTCCTTTCCCGAACTGTGCAAGCTCATCGCGGAGATTTCCCTGAAAAGCTAAAATCCCTCTGCGTCATGGGTTTGGAATGCAAAGCTAATGCGCCACTACGGTGGTAGCCTATTGCTGGGCCTCTTTTGTTTCATCAATAATGTCACAGTATTGTAAGCGTCCTCGGGATCGAGTCCCTGGGTGCGGCAGTTGGCGAGCAGTGTGTAGATGAGGGCGTTGTTTGTTCCGGTTTCGAGGCTGCCGAAGAACATTCTTAGCTGGCTACCATAGCCTCGGCTAAGAAGCGTATAAAGGGACAGACCAAAAATAAGACTTTCCGCTTGACATTTTTTCCTCCACCCCGGTAAATCTTTTGTATGCGACGTGCACGATGGCTGGCGGAATGGCGGAAGGCGGCTGGGAAACCGGTGCTGTATCATGTGCATTCGCGGGTAGTGGACCGGCGGTTTGTGCTGGGGACTGAGGAGAAAGAGAAATTCCGGACTTTGATGCGGATGCAGGAAAAATTCACGGGGTGTCGGGCGCTTTCCTACTGCCTAATGGACAATCATTTTCATATTTTGGTAGAGATTCCTCCGATGGATGAAGGGGGGATATCCGATGAGGAACTGTTCAACCGGCTGTCGGCGATTTATGGCGAGGCTTTCGTGGCTGGCGTGGCGCAGGAATTGGAAGATGCGAGGACGGCGAATTACACAAGCGACAACGGGATGGATGAGGCGGTTGCAGTGATCCACAAGCGATTCACCTACCGCATGCAGGATTTGGGTGAATTTATGAAGGGGCTATTGCAGCGCTTCACCCAGTGGTTCAACCGTGCACATTCGCGCACGGGTACGCTGTGGGAGGATCGGTTCAAAAGCGTGATCGTAGAGGACGGCGTGGCGGCGCGAACGATTTCAGCATACATCGACTTGAATCCGGTGCGCGCGGGGATGGTGAAAGACCCGGCTGAGCATCGGTGGAGCAGTTATGGCGAAGCAGTGGGCGGTGGAAACAAGGGAAATGGTAAAAAGGCGCGCTTGGGCTTGGTGCGTGCGTATTTCTGCGATCAGGGCGTGGGATTCGATGCGGGGAAGTGGCAGGAAGTGTCGCGGTTGCATCGACGCATGATGGGGCTTGCGATCGGCAGGAAACCTGGGCGAGCGGAAGATTCCCTGTCGGTAAAAGAACCCGGCCAAACCACGAAGAACACCGCAGAACTCTTGGAGAGTGAGGACAACGAAACCGCTTTGAAAGATCTGGGAATTGCGCAGATGTTGCGGTGTCGAATTCGTTATTTCACGGATGGCGCGGTCATCGGCAGCAAGGAATTCGTAAACGAGGCCTTTGCCAGTAAGCGAGAACGATTCGGCACGAAGCGTAAGGACGGCGCGAGGAAACTTAGAGGCGAGGGAGCAGCCGCAAACGGAATCCTTTGGAGTCTGAGGGATCTGCGCAAGGGAATCGTGTGATTGGCAGGAGCTTGGTTCTGGTGAAGTATCCGGATGCTCTCATGGCTAGCCAAGCGGCGGCGCATCAAGCGAATCCGAGGGATACCGCGCTAAGGATGGCTCGTTCTGCCCAGTCGGCGGATTTTTCGCTGCGGGCGTGGATGCGGGCGATAGTGTCGCCTTGGGAAACATGTTCCCCGCTTTTCGCGAGACGGTCGAAGCCAACGGCGAAATCGACGGTGTCCTCTGCCTTGGTGCGGCCGGCGCCGAGTTCGAGTGATGCTTGGCCGATGATGCCCGCGTCCATTGCCAGCACGCGACCGGAAAGATGGGCTTTCACCTCGCGGATCACAGGTGCTTTGTGAATCTCGGCGAGGCGTGGGAGGTCTTTGGGGTTTCCGCCTTGCCGGGCGACCATCGCGTCGAATTTCCGCCGCGTGGTGCCATCGTCGAGCAACGCGGCGAGGGCGGTGCGGGGGACGCTGGTGATGGTTTCGCTGAGATCGAGTACTATGTTACGCAGATCCACCGGCCCGCCGCCATCGAGGCATTCGAGTGCTTCGATCACCTCCAGCGCATTGCCAACCGCGCGGCCGGTCGGTTCGCTCATGGGATTGAGCAGTGCGGAAACCTCAACGCCCATTTCCTTACCTACGGCGATCATGCCATCAGCCAACTCCTGCGCCAGTTCGCGGGTTTTCATAAATGCTCCGGTGCCGTATTTCACATCGAGCACAAGCCGGTCGAGGGACTCCGCCATTTTTTTCGACATGATCGAGGCGGTGATCAGCGGTATGGAGGGTACGGTGCCGGTCACATCTCGCAGGGCATAGAGCTTCTTGTCGGCAGGGCAAAAGCGGTCGGTCTGTCCCATCATCACCACACCGAGGTTGGCCAGGATTTCCGCTGCCTCGTTCATGCTGATGGAGACGCAAAAACCGGGAATGGACTCCAGTTTGTCGAGCGTGCCGCCGGTGATGCCCAGCCCACGCCCGGAAACCATGGGCACCCTGCAACCCGCACACGCGACCAGCGGGGCGAGGATCAGCGAGACCTTGTCGCCGATGCCACCTGTCGAATGCTTGTCCACTACCAGCGGCCCGGGTGGATGCTGATACACATCGCCGCTGCGCATCATCGCCAGCGTGAGTGCCGCGGTCTCCGCCGCAGTCATACCTTTGAAAAACACCGCCATCGCGAAAGCCGACATCTGGTAGTCCGCAACATCACCTCTGACAAACCCGTTCACTAGCCAACTGATTTCTTCCGTAGAAAGTGCCTGCCCTTCCCGTTTCCTTGCGATTAATGTCGGCACATGCATGGCGCGAGGTTATCCGCGATCTGGGCGGCAGGCAAGGCGGCTCAATCGCCCGCCAACTCACCTCGGCGGCGGTAGCTTTCTACCGCGCGCATCCATAGCGGCCCTACGTCATCACTGAGGCCCAGCCACACGGTTCGGTGCATCATCAGCATCGCGGGAGCGAGATAGAGGAGCTGGGAAAGCTCGGTTTTCGGCAACGCGTCCGGGCCCTCCTTGAGGCAGCGTTTCGCGAGAGCTTCCTCCACGGGATTCATTTCCGAATGTTCCAGCAGGGAAACATGTACGCCGTTCACATAGGGATCGACCACGGCCGCGACTACACCTGCCCTGCCTACTACGCTCGCATCAAGAGCCGTGGTATTTTGCTCTACCGCCTCATCGGCGAGCTTGATGATAGCCGGGGGATCGATCTCCTCCGGTGTCGCAAGGATACGTCGTCTTGCCAATGCCCGCCCGTAGCGAGCCCGGCTTGTCCACACGGAAACGGGAATGCACAGCGTCAACCCTAGAAGTATGGGCGACATCCAAAGCGCAAACACATAGCCGATCCGCCATGCAATGAAAGTCCACACGATGCCGGCGAGTGTGGGCACGGCATGGAACACCAGCGCATCGCGCCATGCTGTGCCATCGGTCTCACGGCTTTGGTTTCCCCATCCGACCGCACGGCCGGAAATGATGCCCGCCACCATCAGTGTGTGCGCCATCATCGCGCAAGGTGCGAGTAGGATGGAGAGTAGCGTTTCGAGAAAAATCCCCGCGAGTAGCGCAATCGCACCGCCGAAGGAACGTCTGATTTTCGGTGCTAGCAGCGCGCCCAACAGGGCGAGTATTTTTGGTAGGAACAGCAGCGTGAAAACCAGCCCCGTCAGCACCATGGCCTGCATTTGCCCGCCGATCCCGAACCACTTTTCCACGAAGCCGTCAAAGGGAAGTGAGCTGAGATCGCTCATCTCGAAATCCCATGCAAGCCATGTGCCCATGATCAGGAATAGGAACCACAGTGGGCTGCCTAGATACGCCATGATACCCATGAAAAGGTGGATGCGCACGGTGAGCGGGAGCTTGCGGGCGAAGATGAGCCAGAGATGTTGGAGGTTTCCCTGGCACCAGCGCCGATCGCGTTTCAAGTGATCGACGAGTGTCGGTGGAGCTTCCTCGTAGGTGCCCTCGATGTCCCATGCCAGCCAGACCTCCCAGCCTTCGGAAACCATCAGCGCGGCCTCCACGAAATCGTGGCTGAGGATGCGTCCTCCGAACGGCTCCCGGCCGGGCAGAGCGGGGAGTTCGCAGAAATCCGAGAACGGTTTCACCCGGATCATCGCATTGTGTCCCCAATAGCTGCCTCCGCCGAGCTGCCAGAAATTGAGACCGCGGATGAAAAGCGGACCATAGAGTCGCATCGCAAACTGCTGGAGGCGTGTAAAAACCGAGACTCCGCGGATGAGTTTCGGCGGCGTCTGCAGGATACCGAGCCTCGGATACGCCTCCATCACCTTCGCCATCTTCACGATGTCAGCGCCGTCCATCAGGCTGTCGGCGTCGAGCACCAGCATCCCTTCATAACCGCCGCCCCATGTTCGCACGAAATCGCCGATGTTGCCCGCCTTGCGGTTATCGTTCGTCTTACGGCGTCTGTAGTAGATTTTTCCGAAAGCCCTGAGCTTGCGGCAGAGGTTCGTCCAAGCTACCTCCTCCAGCACCCAGAGATCGAGATCCCGGGTGTCGCTGAGGATGAAAAAGTCGAACGAATCGAGATGGCCTGTGGCCTCGATGGAGTGATAGATTGCCTCGATACGGGCGCAGAATTTCACGCTGTCCTCGTTGTAAACTGGCATCACTACCGCGTGGCGTTTCCCGAGCAAGGTGGCCGGGCCGTCGGCGAGTTCTGTGATGCGCGCCGCGCGCCGCCGCCCCCGGATGATGTCCCACGCTCCGAAAAGCGCATGGAACGAACCGAGGGTGAGCAGCCCGTTAAGGATTGCGAAAATGACAATCAGCGGAACGTGGGCGCGGTGCAGTCCG
>CAMCXJ010000039.1 GCA_945883455.1 Prosthecobacter debontii | reverse complement strand
GGATTGGAAGGCCATGGTCATGCCGTTGCCGGTGAAGGGGGGGATGATGGCGTGGGAATCGCCGAGCGAGAGCACGCCAGGTGTGGGCCTTTGCAGGCCGAGCGCGAAGCCCGCGACGGCGGTGAACGAACCTTCCCTCCACTCCGCCGCCGCGATGCGGTGCGCGAGTTCCGTGTTGCCGTTTTCTGAAAGGTAGGCGGGCAGGAGATTCTCGTGGCGGGCGTCGATGGATTTATCGATGCGGAACAGGCCACAGACATTGTGCCAACCGTCCTCGACTGGGGTGACGCCGAGGTATCCACGCGGGCCGCCGTGCATTTCCAAGGGCGCCTGTGAGCTGATGCCGCGGATGTGCGCCTTGAGGCCTATCCAGCCGCCCTTCGCGGGCTTGCGGCCCGCCGTCCAGACTTCGCCGGGTTGGCCGGGGTTCATTTTGCGGCGCGAGCCGGTTTGGAGATCCACGCCGAGTGCGATGGCGGTTTGCTGGAGGCGGTCGTCGAGGAGGTGGCGGGAAATCGCGAGGGCGGGCTCCGGGAGGAGATTGTCGCGGAGGTGATCATTTCCTGAAAACCATGCGACGCTGCGGTGATGCCGGGCGTCGGCAAGGGTTTCAGCGATGCCAAGCGTTTCCAGGGTTTCCTGCGAGACGCCGGAGATGAACTCGCCGCAGACGCGGTGGCGCGGATAGCTACCCACCTCGTGGAGTGCGACCGCCACGCCGTTTTTCCGGAGAGCGATGGCGAGGGATAGGCCGGTGAGCCCGCCTCCGGTGATGGTGATCGTTTCGCTCAAGCGCGTGAGCTTAGCACGGGGACGGGGGGACGCTATCGGTAAAAACCCGCCACCATCAGGGACGAAGAGAATTCGAACCACGGATGGATACGGATAAACCCGGATAAGAGTTGGACGGCAATGAAAACACCAAAAGGCGAATTTCGCGTTTGAATGGTTCGCTGATCGGTGTATTTTCTCGCTTGTGATCAGGAGCTTCGCAGACGCCACCACGGAGAAACTGTTCCTTGGTGAGGAACTCAGCAGGAAAGAAACCAACAAGCTCGGCACCCTCAATCCGGTCAAAGCCTTCGAGCGTCTCGCGATTCTCAATGAGGCGGATGAAAAATCCCTCCTGCGCCTTCCCGCCCTTCACTACCACAGACTCAAAGGAACCCCAAAATACTCCATCGACGCGGACTCCAGGAAATCCCCATGGCGAATCACCTTCCAATGGGAAAACCAAGAAATGAAAGACGTCGAACTCGTCCGGATCGAAGACACCCACTGAACCCCATCGAAAATGAAAACGAAACCAATCGCCATACCCCGGGATCCCCTCAAAATTCCGAAGCCGCTTTCAAACCCCGCCGCCGCCCTGATCCGGGATACCATTGCACACCACGGCATCACCCAGATCGAGGCAGCGGAGGCCATGAAAATCAGCAAAGCACAGCTCAGCGATGTCATCCGACAGAAAAAAGGGGTGAGTGCCAACCTCGCGCTCCGAGTCCAGTTGTGCTTCGATATTCCCGGTGATCTGCTCACCCGCCTCCAAGCCCAGTTTGATTTCCAGAAAGCCTATCATTCCAAAAACAAGGATCTCCGGACGGAAGTCAGAGCTATTGCCTGAATAAACTTTGCCGGGGTGAAATTGGAACCACGGAATATACAGGATACACAGAAACTTTGTGCTTTGGGCAGCCACCGCCCGAGTGGATCAGGGACGCTCTGCGGCTCGTTGGTCATTCGTGAGATTCGTCCAATTCGTGGTTTTCATTTTCCATTCAGACGCGCCTCATCATTCGTGTATTCCGTGCCTGCCGTGGTTCATCATTTCAGTCGCGCCTCTGGCATACGAGGCGGATTGCTCCGCGCAAGTCGGTGGTTTCGGTCACATGGAATCCGTGGAGCTTTAGTCCGAGCGTTTCCGCCAGATCGCCGGGGGTGAAGCCGGCCTCGATGCTGACGCGCATGTCGTGGCGGGTGATGGGGTGGATGAAAGGCGCGGCGAGTTTTCCAAAAAAAACCGGCAGGCGGGCGCGGAGGGGTTCATTGATAAGGAGGGTGTCGAAGCCGCACATCCATTCGCCGAGGACGCGGAGCTGTGGGTCGGTGAAGTGGTGGAGGAAAAGATTGGCGATGAGAGTGCCGCCGTGGGCGGGCGGGGCTTGGGCGAAGAGGTCGCCCTGTATCCATTTCACGGAAAGCGGGAGGTGCGCGGGGCGCGGGGCGAGATCGTAGGCGGTGATCTCGGCCTGCGGAAATTTCCTGGCGAGGCGGGCGAGGAGATGGCCATCGCCGGCTCCGATCTCGGTGATGTGGTGGGTGTTTTCCGGAATCACTGAAGCGATCCAGCGCTCATTGCCCATGAAAAAGTTGATGCGGCGGAGGTCGGCGCGGGAGCGCAGCGCGCCGGGATCGTCGTGGGGGAGGTGGTCGAGCAGTTCCGGGGTGAGCTTGCGCATGGCGGGATCTTCGGCGCGGCGGGCGGGCCTGGAAAGCGCGGAAACTCGTGGCCTATTTCGCGTGATCCTCGTCAGGTTGTCCCGGATGTTCCAGAAGCCAGTCTTGGGCGGTCATTGCGGGGATGGGGGCGTGGGAGTAGTCCGCGAGGTTGCGGGTTGATTTCAGGGAGTGTGCTGGCGCTGGCGATTTACAACTCGTCCTCGAAGGCGGAGTGGTCGCTTGCTAGAGCTTGCCTTTTCCGTGCGGGCTTCGGTGATCATTGTCTTGTCATCCACGTCGGCGGGCGGCGGAAGAAAGCGCGGAAAATCGTGGCGGCGGATTGCACCACCCAACTTTGGTTAAAAAGTCACTTGCAATGATACCGTATTGCAGTATCATTATCCATCGTTGAACAATCACCACCGAAAAACTCTAGCCGCGATCTACAAGAATCCGGTTTCTGAGTCGATCAAATGGGCTGACATTGAAGCTTTGCTGACCGCGCTTGGAGCCGAGCTTTCCGAAGGCAGCGGCTCCAGAGTCCGAATAGCGCTGAATGGCGTGAGGGCGGTTTTTCACAGACCACATCCACAACCGACGACCGACAAGGGCGCGGTCAAGTCGATGCGGATATTTTTAACCGAAGCAGGAGAAAAGCCATGATGAATTACAAGGGATATGGATGCACGATACGATTCGATGACGAAGCCGACATTTTTCACGGCGAAGTCACAGGACTTCGTGACGTCGTGACTTTTCAAGGAAGAACCGTCGATGAAGTGAAGTCGGCATTTAGGGAATCGATTGATGACTACCTCGATTTTTGTGCCAGCCGAGGTGAGACACCCGATAAGCCTTATTCGGGGCGTTTTTTGCTGCGTGTGGATCCCACCCTTCATCGTAGACTGGTCGAGCTTAGCACGGATGAAGGCGAGAGCCTGAACAACTGGATTGCCTCTCGACTTGGCGAACTCACAGAAACAACCTGATGCTAAGACGCATCGTGCAACCCATCCTCGAAGTCGGAGTGGCCGCTGGCGAGGGCTTGCCTCACATAGCCGGAATCCATGGTGGCCGTCCATCTTGCGGTTGGATTTCTTCCGTTTTCCGAAGACGAGGTTCAAGTGAAGTCGCCCTGATGCGGAAACCCTGATGCGGAAACGATGAATGCTTTACCCGGCGGCGCGGTGGTGGAAGATACGCGGCATGGAGCCGCGCGAATTTACGATCGAAGGGAAGAACTATGAAGCGAGGACGCCGCGCGAAGAGGATTTCGCGGAAATGATCGCGCTGCACAAGCGGTGCTTTCCGGCAGGTGGCAACGAGGACAGCGCGTGGCGTGAGGATCAGTTGGAGTCGCAGCTCCAGATTTTCGCGGACGGGCAGGTGGTGATTGAGAAAGAGGGAAAGATCGTGGGCGTTTCCTCCAGCCTGATCGTGTGGATGGGCCTCGATCCGCTGCGCCACCACACCTACTACGGCATCACCGACGACGGCTATTTTTTCAACCACGATCCGCAAGGCGATACGCTGTACGGAGCGGAGGTTTACGTGGATCCGGAGGAGCGCGGGCGTGGGATCGGGGCGTATCTCTACGCATTGCGGCGGGAGCTTTGCAAGCGGCTCAACCTGCGCCGCATCTTGGCGGGCGGGCGGCTGTGGCATTACGAGAAATTTAGCGACCGCTACACGCCGGAGGAATACGTCTATGCGGTACAGGACGGGCTGGTAAACGATCCAGTGCTCGGCTTTCAGCTCAAGGAAGGCTTCGTAGTGCGCGATGTGATGCCGAACTACATCCGCGATCCGAAGAGCCGGAATTTCGCGTCGCTGATCGAGTGGCTGAACCCCGATTATCAGCTGAGCGAAGGCGACGACCGGAAAGTCCGCGTGGCCTGCGTGCAATACCAGATGCGGAAAATCGCGGACTTCGATGAGTTCGCGGCGCAGGTGCGGTATTTCGTGGAAACGGCGGGCGAGGACTATGGCGCGGATTACGTGCTATTCCCGGAGTTTTTCTCCGTGCAGCTTCTCTCCGCGATGGAGCCGTATTCATCGCGAGATGGCATCCGCAAGCTGGCCGAACTGACGCCGAAATTCCGCGAACTGATGTCCACGCTGGCGCGCGAGCAGGGCTTGCATCTTATCGCCGGATCGCATCCGGTGCTTCAGGAGGACGGAAGCCTGCAAAATGAGGCGATGCTGTTCCGCCCTGACGGCTCTTTCGTTTCCCAGCCGAAGCTGCACATCACCCCGAGCGAGACGACATGGTGGGGCATCACGGGTGGAAACCAGCTCTTGGTGATCCAAACCCCGAAGGCGAAAGTTGGCATCCTGATCTGCTACGATGTGGAATTTCCCGAAGCGGCGCGTTATCTGGCGGAACAGGGGGTGGAAATCCTATTTGTCCCGTACTGCACCGACAACCGGCAGGGCTACCTCCGCGTCACGAAATGCGCGGCGGCGCGGGCGATCGAGAACCAGATCTACGTGGTGACGACCGGCGTGGTGGGGAATTTACCCGACGTGCCGGCCATGGATATCCATTATGGGCGGGCGGCGGTTTACACGCCCTCGGACTTCGAGTTCGCCCGCGACGGCATCCAGGCGGAGGCGGATCCCAACGTGGAAACCATGCTGGTGACCGATCTCGACATTAACGACCTCTACCGCTCCCGCGAGGCCGGATCGGTCACTCCGCTGATGGACAGGCGGCGGGATCTTTTTGAGCTGCGCGTGAACCTCGGCGGCGAACAGGGCTGAAAAGGCTGATTTTTCGTAAAACTTGGCTTGATTCCCCGAGTTTCGCGGGTAAAACCGCCCCACCCGCGCAAGGGCGGATCATCCCGGTAATGTCCAACTCACTCAAAATCGCCATCCCCAAGGGCAGCCTGCAAGAGCCGACCGTCGAGCTCTTCAGGAAGGCCGGGTATGAGATTTACGTTTCCTCGCGGGGCCTGCGTCCCGCGTCGAATGATGCGGAACTGGATATCTACCTGATCCGCGCCCAGGAGATCGGGCGCTATCTCGCGCAAGGTTTCATCGATTGCGGCATCACCGGCCTTGATTGGGCTTCGGAAGGCGGTGAGGAACTGGTCGATTTTGCGGAGCTGCCATACTCCCGCGCTTCGGTGAACCCGACGCGTTGGGTGCTCGTGGTGCCGGAGGATTCGCCGATCAAGACGCCGCAGGATCTGGAGGGGAAACGCATCGCCACCGAGGGCGTGGGCATCACCCAGCGCTATCTCGACAAGCTCGGGATCAAAGCGGAGGTCGAATTTTCATGGGGTGCCACCGAGGTGAAAGTCCCGGATCTCGTGGACGCCATCGTGGATGTCACCGAAACGGGTTCCTCCCTCAAAGCGAACCGCCTACGCATCGTCGATACCCTGTTGGTTTCCTTCCCGCACTTTTACTCGAACCCCACCGCCGCCGCCGATCCTTGGAAGCGTGCGAAGATGGACAAGATTTCCCTGCTCCTCAAGGCCGCCCTCTGCGCCCGCGACAAGGTCGGCCTGAAGATGAATCTCCCCGCCGACAGGCTACCCGAGCTGCTCGCAAAACTCCCGTCGCTGCGCCGCCCCACCGTTTCGCAACTCTCCGAGGAGGGCTGGGTGGCTGTCGAAACAGTGATTGACGAGCTGCTCGTCAGGGACATGATCCCCGACCTCAAGAATCTCGGGGCGGAGGGAATCATCGAATACCCCCTCAACAAACTCGTCCCGTAATTTTTCCACTGAACCACCAACCCCGCACAAACCATGGGCTCCATCAAGAAACGCCGTAAGACAAAGATCAACAAGCACAAGCGCAAGAAGCGCATGAAGCAGAACCGCCACAAAAAGCGTCTCCGCTACAAGTCCTAGCCCTCGCGCCGGGACGGCACTTTTTGATCCACGCCGCAAGTCCGCCACCCGCGGGCTTGCGGCGTGCTTTTTAAAACCTATGTGGTAAGCCCAACGGAAGATGAGCCTGCAGGTGGTCGTGAATTTCCGCGTGGTCGACGAGACCAGCGATTGGGTGGTCGTGGACAAGCCCGCGCCGCTGATCGTCCATCCCGCGAACAACAAGCCCGAGCCAACCTTGCTCGGCGGTTTGGAAAATCTGTATTCCTACGAGTTGGAGAACGGCGCGTGCCTGGGGATCATCACCCGGTTGGACCGCGAGACAAGCGGGCTGGTGCTGGTCGCGAAACACACCGCCGCCGCGCGGGAGCTGGGCATGATCTTCGAACGCCGCGAGGCGCGTAAGCAATACCTCGCCATCGTGAAAGGCTGGCCGTCGGAGGACGAGTGGGAATGCGACGCACCGATCATCCGCGCCGGTGAGATCCGCCCATCGCAAATCTGGGTGCGGCAGGTGGTGGATGCGCGAGGCAAGCAATGTTCTACTAAATTCATAGTAGAAAAACGATTTTTGAGGAACGGGATGGAGTTCGCCCTGTTGCGGTGTTTTCCCGAAACCGGCCGCATGCACCAGATCCGCGTCCATCTCGCGGCAAGCGGCTTCCCCATCGCTGGCGACAAGCTCTACTCGGGCGAAGGATCGGAATACCTAGAGTGGATGGAGCACGGCTGGAACGCCGGCCTCGCGGAAAAGCTCATCCTGCCCAGGCACGCGCTGCATGCGAGCCGGTTGGGCATCGACTGGCAGGGCGAGGAAATCACCTGGGAAGTCGATCTCGCGCCGGATCTCATCGATTTCATGGAGGGAAAGCCGGTGGATTTTGCCGAAGGCGTTGTCAACTGGAGCCGGAAAGGGTAGGACTGCGCCATGGCGGATTTGAAAGAGATTGTGGCGTTCCTGGATGCGGAGCTGAGGCTTTCCGAGATCAAGGATTATCCGGGCGCGATGAACGGCCTACAGCTCGAGAATGACGGCACGGTGCAGCGCGTGTTTTCCGCGGTGGACGCCTCACTGGCGGTCGTGGAGGAAGCGGCTTTGCAAGGCGGTGGCCTACTTCTCGTCCATCACGGGATGTTCTGGCGGGGCGCGCAGCCGATCACCGGCGCGGTTCACCGCAAAATCAGTGCGGCGATTCGCGGCAATCTCGCGATTTATTCGGCGCACCTGCCCCTCGATTGGCATCCCGTCCACGGCAACAACGTCCTCCTAGCAAAGGCGATCGGCTTACGGGAAATTTCACCCATCCTCATAAAAGACGGTTGGCCTATGGGCGTGGCTGGCTTGTGGGAAGGGAGTCGCAGCGATCTCGTCAAAGCCACCTCGGCAGCCGTAGGGCGCGAGATCACGCTTTGCCCCGGCGGCGGCGAACACATCGGCAAAGTCGCGGTCATCACCGGGGGCGCCGGCTCGGAAGTGGGTAGGATCGCGGCGGCGGGCTTCGATGCCTTTGTCACGGGCGAAGGACCTCACTGGAGTTTTATCGAGGCGGAGGAAAAAGAGCTCAACGTGATCTACGCAGGCCATTACGCCACGGAAACTTTCGGGGTAAACAGCCTCGGAAGCTGGATTGGCCGGAATTTCGGGATACGATTTTCAGTCATCGAACGTACAGGCGGAATGTGAAATAATCGACGACTGATCTTGCACAGCCGCCAAACCTGCGAGAAATTTCGGAAGTGGTTTTAAAAATTAAAAAAATGCTTGATCATGCCCGTAATAATGTGCGAAATCTCCTCAAAGAAAGCGGGCATAGCTTAGTGGTAAAGCGCTATCCTTCCAAGTTAGACATGCGGGTTCGATTCCCGCTGCCCGCTCCAAATTTCAAACAACAATCCGATGAAACTTAACTCAGTCAAAACAAACAGTATCTTATCAGTCCTTGCCGTGCTCGGCTTTTCGCTGGCATCTGCCTCTGCGCAATCCATCACCCCTCAAAATGCGAAAGCCGCGGTTGCTGCGATCGTCGCAAAAGGCGGTTCTAAAAAAGAAATTGCCGCAGGCATCGCAGCTGCGATCAAAGCAAATCCGGATGCAGCGGCGGCGATCACCGCTGCAGCAGTCGCGGCGGCGCCCCAATTTGCAGCGGCCATTACCACGGCAGCCGTAAAAGCAGCACCTACTGCTGCGGCAGCGATCACCACAGCTGCTGTCACGGCAGCTCCTGATGCTGCGGCAGCGATCACCACGGCAGCCGTCACCGCTGCTCCTAAAGCATCCGCAGCGGCCATCACCACGGCAGCTGTCACCGCAGCTCCATCATCCGCAGCGGCGATCACCACGGCTGCTGTCACGGCAGCTCCTAAAGCATCCGCAGCAGCAATCACCACGGCTGCTGTCACCGCAGCTCCATCATCCGCCGCAGCGATCACCACGGCAGCTGTTACCGCAGCTCCTAAAGCATCCGCAGCAGCGATCACCACAGCAGCTGTCACCGCTGCCCCTTCTTCCGCAGCAGTGATCACCACAGCCGCTGTTACCGCAGCCCCTAGACAAGCAGCAGCGATCACCACAGCCGCCGTTACCGCCGCCCCTGCTGCCGCCGCCGCCATCACCGCAGCGGCCATCGCAGTGGCTCCCCAAGCAGCTGCAGCGATCAACAATGCTTCCTCTGTTGCAATCAATGCTGTGGCGTCGAATCCTGCTAACTTTCCCGGTGAAAATGCGAATAGCAATACGCCGCCACCAGCCCAGAACAACCCCCCACCGGTTGAACCACCGCCATTTGTAACGGATGGCAGTCCTCCATCAAATCCGCCTGTTTAGTCAGCGATGATTTTAAAATAATACAATCTCCCCCAACTCCTATCTCTTATCTTTCTATGAAACGTAGTTTTACATCATTGTTTTTTGTGGCTCTCACGGCACCTGTTTATGCTAACGAGGGTCTCTACAACACGGGCGCCGAGTCTGTGGAGGCCTTACCGCTAAAGTGGTCACTTTCTACCAGTGCGATCTATGACGATAACGTAGCCGCCGGTTCTTCCACGACAGCGGATTCCTCGCTGGCCATCAGCCCGAATGTCGGATTGGCCTACACCAATAGTGACCCACAAACCTCTTTTGACCTCTTCGGAAAAGTGGGGCTCATCCATTATCTCGATTCGCCGGAGACGCTCACCGATGATACCTTCAGCCAATCGAGAATCACTGCTTCATTCAACCACCGCTTCGATGAGCGCCTCAGATTCCGCAGTCAGAACAATATTGCCAACGAACTTGAGCCAGATTATTCCTACGGCATCGCGTCTTCGCGAAGTGGCACTGAATCATTAAGTTGGTTGACAGATAATTCAATATCCTACAGGTGGTCAGAGCGTTACGCCACATCTACAGGGATTAATTATTCCGGCTATCGCGCGGATTCCGCAGGACAAAACAACAATGACCGGACTACGATTGGGGGATACAACCAGATACGTTACCAACTTTCACAGCAATCGGTGTTGACCTCCGACTATCGCGCTTCTTTCACAAGTGCTGTCGGGGTGGCTTCGGACTCAGTTGATCAGTTTTTCTTGGTGGGTGTCGATCACCGTTTTTCTTCAAACACCGTGGGTATCTTCAAAACGGGTGCCCAATACCGTGACGTTGATCTAGGCGACGGCGGTCTCGGGCCCTACCTTGAAATTGCTTTCACGTCTCAAATCAATCAAGAGCTCAGATTGGGTGCATACACCCGCTACAGCGCAGAAGTGTATGACACGGTCCTATCAAATGGTGCGAATTTCTTCGATTACGAGGATCGCCGTGCATTACGACTCGGAGGCACCGCCAGTTATGCAGTCTCCCCCGATTTGTCGCTGCTCACGGGCACAGATTTGATTTTCTCGGACTACCTAGACGGACGGGATACGACAAATCCTAACGTTTATGGCCCCGACAAATACGAGACCAGCGTCAATGTTTATGTGGGATTTTCCTACAGTTTGAACGATTTTCTCAAGGCAAACATGTATTACACCTACGCCCAGACATTCACCGACATCAGCGCTCAACGCGAATACACGCGCAACCGGATCTCCATTGGCTTGTCCGCCGAATTCTGAGCAGACTTCGTGCTGTGTTGGAATCCTTACACATAAAATCATATAAAGACTCTCACGATGATATCCGTCGTGAGAGCTTTTTTCTTTAACCATTGAATCAGACGAACGCATTTCTATGAACCAGTCACCTCAACAACAGGAAGCATCACTGCACGCCATCGATTACTGGCAGGTTATCAAAAACCGCTATGGGATTATCCTGCTCACGCTACTCCTCGTTTTCATGACAGCTTCGGTGATCACTTACGTGATGCCCAAAAGATACGAAAGCTTCGCCACCATCGAGGTGAAGCCACGCGAAAGAACGATCGACCCCCTCGGCGGAATGATGAGTTCCAATGGTCCTACCATGACCCCGCAGTTTTTTGGCACGGAATTCGAAAAGATCAAGAGTCGTAATGCTCTCAACAGGGTCATCGATAAATTAGACCTAACAAGTAAATGGTCCACAGATCGCGAAACGGTTTTAGGCATACTAAAGGGTATCGTAGGCACGCAGAATATCAGGGGAACTGACCTCATTCAGATCACAGTTCGCCACACCAGTAAAGAAGACGCGAAGGACATCACAGATGAAGTGTCTCGCTCTTATCGGGAATACAGAGATGAGCTAGAAGGAAAGACCCAAGACAAGGGCGTAAATGAAATCAGAAAAGCAGTTCGTCTTCAGGAAGACAAGGTGGAGGAGCGCCGGAAAGTCCTCACCACGATCAGTCGCACGAAGGATATCATTTATTACGGAGACCCGGAGATATCCCGTGGCAACGGCTTCGAGGAAGACTCGGAAGCTACCCATGCACTAAATTCCTGGGTTGAGCTTGAGGATGAGAGGATGAACTTGGAATCCCAGGTGCAAAACCTTTTGAAGTATGACGCCGAGGCTTTGCTAATTTACGCGGCGGGCTTAGATCTGCCTGACAATATCATCAAAACCCTTTACCCCCATTACCTTGAGCAGATGAGGCAGATCGAGGGATTGAAAGCTAGCGGTTTGGGTAACCAACATCCCACAGTTCTTTCTAACGTCCGGATCATGGAACGCACCAAGGAGCAACTCGACGAGGGCGTGGTTAATTTACGCTCCCGCCTCCAAGGCAACGTAGAATTGGTGAAAGAGCGTTTGGCAAAGGTCGAAGTAAGGAAACGCCAGACGAAGAAGGATGCCCTTGAGCGTAGCATCGACACAACTGACTATGTGGACGCCAAACGTGACTTTGAGACGGATCAAGCACTTCTCGAACAGATGAAAATCAAGCTGATGACGGAAGAAATCGTGAGTGAACTACCCAATGAAACGATTATTGTGCACGAGGAGGCTGTGATGGGAGCCTCACCCGTCAGTCCGGACGTGACTCTCAACCTTGTCCTTGGCGCGGTGGTGGGTCTTGTTTTCGGAGTGGGGATCGCATTTTTTCTCGAATATCTCGATACATCGGTGAAAAGCTTGGAGGATGTAGAGCGCTTTTTGCAAGTTCCCGTCTTGGCGGTCATTCCGAAGGATGTTGGGGTGCTGCACAAGCAGAATGGTTTGAGCCCTGATGCAGAGGCCTACAGAATTCTTCGCACCAACATCGAGTTCAATCGCAAGAATCCAGAAGACAACGCGATCACCGTGGTATCTGGTGGCGCTGGTGAAGGAAAATCCACCACGCTAGTGAACCTCGCATACATCTGTGCCCAAGGGGGCTACACCACCCTGATGATCGACGCAGATCTTCGTCGCCCGAGGCTACACACTTTTTTTGACATCAACAACTCGGTTGGCCTTACCAACTTCCTAACTACCGAGTTAATGCTAGAAGATGTGATCCTCCAGACGCCCATCGATAATCTGTATTTCATGCCGTCCGGTATCCTTCCAATGGACGCAGCTGGTGTTCTCAACTCGCGGCGCATGTCCGAACTCATTCAGGACGTGAAACAGCGCTTTGACTTGGTTCTCGTCGATAGCCCCCCAATCCTTGGCGTAAGTGATGCGTCTGTCCTCGCAAGTGAAGTTGATCTTACCATAATCGTCGTGCAACACCGCAAGCTTCCGCGAAATATGCTAATGCGCGTCAAACAGGCAGTGGAGAATGTGGGTGGTCAAGTCATTGGTGTTGTTCTCAACAACGTTGATGTGCGTAGTGATAGCCAATATCAATATTACACCAGTTACTACACTTATTACGCTCCGGCTGAGAATCAAATCATACCAACTGTCGCATCAAATACTAAGAGCAAACAAACAACAACCCCTGTAGCTTCGGATACAAAGGAAAAAGATTTATATTAACGTAGTTAGCTAAATTTCTCTCGATAGAAGGTAAAATGTCCAGTTTTCAAAAAATTAATACCTTTAAATTACATGCAAAAAATAATTATGAAACCATTTGTAACACTTACGGTTGCTTTTTTATCATTTATCAGCCCTGTGCTTTCTCAAATCGAGGCTGGCACATCCGTCCAAATCACAATCATGGGTGTGCCCGGGGATGAGAAAGGTAGGATCGACGCGATGTATCCGGTTTCAGAGAGTGGCACTGTGAACTTACCGTTTATCGGAACCATGAGAGCTGCTGGGCTCCGCCCCGAGGCATTAGCAGCATCCATACAGAATGCCTACAAAGCGTCTGAGATTTACACAGACCCCACAATCCAAGTCGTCTGGACAACCGAAGGCACGGGGGTAAGAACTCAGGTGGTTCACGTGGGCGGCTACGTCAGAAAAACAGGTCCCATACCCTTCCATAGAAATCTTACTATCTGGCAAGCTGTCCAGGCTGCTGGCGGACCCAACGAATTCGGAAGCCTGAGAAGAGTAAAGCTTTACCGATCCGGTAAGACGCAGATGTTAGATATTGAAAAGTCCCAATTTAAGCAAATTCCTCTGCAGCCAGATGACACCTTGGAGATCCCTGAGAAGAATTTTTGGGGAGGTTGAGGGTTTTCCTCTCCGGGAGATAGATATCTCCTCCCCTTGCACTAGTGACCGCCATGAAAGCACTGGCCAGCTTCACGCTATCTTGCTTATTGCCGATAGGTTTCCTTTACAGCGAGGTCACCCCTAAGCAGTGGATCGAAGAGTTGGGTTCCGAAGAATTCGCCCTCAGGGAAGGTGCACAGGCAGAATTGTCTGCATGGGCAGTGAAGAGTCCCCAGTTGGCGGCACGGAAATTTCTAAAACTGTCCCAAGAACATCATGATCCTGAAGTTAGGAAACGCGCGCTCGATATCCTGAAGGTGCTAGCCAATATTGATTACCTTTCCGATGGGCAGGGATATCTGGGTATCTTGATGCGAGAGGAACCTCTCGATGCGGCACCGGGTGAGAAGGTGCGTTTTGGCATCAGGGTTTTGGATGTAATGAACGGCAGCCCTGCGCAACAAGCGGGTGTGAAGATGGGTGACTTGATTGTTTCCCTTGATGGGATCATTTGGGAAGAAGCCTCCGCTATGACGAAATTCAGTGAGACCGTGGCGGCAAAGAAGCCGTCTGTGGAGGTAAGCCTCATGGTTCAAAGAGCTCAGGAAGGTGCTATCGGTATTACGGTGAAACTGGGAAAACGACCCATACCGGATTTACAGGAGGGAGGTGATCTCGGCCTGCTTGAGCAACAGGCAAAGGAACGGCATTTCGAGCAGTGGCTTAAGAAACAGCAGAAAAAATGATTAGAACGGGTTTCTGAGTTCAGCGCGCGTCTGGTCATCACTGTCCAATTCCCTCCAGTCACCGGGAGCAAGAGATGGATCCGAAAAGCTCCCAATTGCGATGCGAACCAGTCTCAGGGTTGGATGTCCGGCCGCAGCCGTCATCCGTCTGACCTGGCGATTTTTCCCTTCCGTGAGTTTGATTCGTATCCAGGTGTCTGGGATTTCCTTTCGCACACGGATCGGGGGCTCGCGCGGAGGAATCTCCGGACGGTGAGACAGAATTGTGACCTCGCACGGCAGGCAGCGGTGTCCGCGTATGACGATGGAACCTTCGCCCAAGACAGCGATCGCGGAGGAGTTCGGAATGCCCTCAACTTGCACGAGATAGGTGCGAGGATGGGCGTGTTTGGGATGGAGCAGGCGTTCATTTAGTCGGGTTTCATCGGATAGCAGGAGTAAGCCTTCCGAATCCATGTCGAGCCTCCCGAGCGGATAGACGTTCTTGGGAAATCCAAATTCTGCTAGTGTACGCTGTCCGGGCTGATCGGAGGTGAACTGGCAAAGGACTCCGTAGGGCTTGTGGAATGCTATGACCATGACTTCGGTTTACCGATGAGATTGCTTCCAAAGGAAAAGGCTCCGACGGAAAAACCGCCGAAGCCTTGGTAAAAAGCCATCCATTCTCAAACAAGTGCTAGGAGCTTCGCCTTGAGCTGTTCCTTGGTGACGTTCGCGCCCACGATCTGATCTTTTACCTCTCCGTCCTTGAAAAACAGGAGCAAGGGGATTGAACGGACATTGTATTTCACGGCCAACTCGCGTGCATCGTCCACGTTGACCTTGGCTATTTTGGCTTGGCCTTCGATCTCGCCGGACAGTTGGTCGAGAATGG
>CAMCXJ010000038.1 GCA_945883455.1 Prosthecobacter debontii | reverse complement strand
CGCCTCGTCCTCACCGGCACACCCATCGAGAACCGCCTGCTCGACAGGTGGTCGCTGATGGCCTTCGCGATGCCCGGCGTCCTCGGTTCTCGCGCCTACTTCAAGAAGCGCTTCGACAAACGGAAAGACCCCCTTTCCCAACAACGCCTCGCTTCACGTCTCCGCCCCTTCCTGCTGCGCCGCACGAAACTCCAAGTCGCCCAGGATCTCCCGCCGAGAACCGAGGAAGAAGTCTATTCGAAAATGGAAGGCATCCAGCTCGAACTCTACAAAAACGAACTCAAGCGCATCCAAAAAGCTCTGCTCGGCCTCGATTCCGATGAGGCGGTGAAGAAAAATTCCTTTGCCATCCTCCAAGGCCTCATGCGCCTCCGTCAGATCTGCTGCCACCCCGGTCTCATCGATCCGAAATACCTCAAGGAGGAATCCGCCAAGATGGAATCCCTCTTCTACCTCCTCGACCAACTCCACGAGGAAGGCCACAAGGTGCTCGTCTTCTCCCAGTTCGTTTCCATGCTCGACCTCATTAAAGCGCGCCTGGAACTCGAAGCACGCCCCTTCCATTACCTCACCGGCCAAACCAAAGACCGCAAAGGCGAAATCGAGCGTTTCCAAACAACGAAAGACCCATCCGTCTTCATGCTCTCGCTCAAAGCCGGTGGCGCAGGACTCAACCTCACCTCCGCCTCCTACGTCATCCTCTACGATCCATGGTGGAACCCCGCCGTCGAGAACCAGGCCATCGACCGCACCCACCGCATCGGCCAGAAGAACAAGGTCATCGCCTACCGCCTTCTCACCCGCGAAACCGTAGAGGAGAAAATCCGCATCCTTCAACACCAGAAAACACAGCTCGTCACCAACGTCCTCGGCGATGAAGGCTTTGCCTCCAACCTCGGCGTGGACGATCTTCAGTTCATCCTCTCCCACACCATCGACGACGACGAGATCGACGAGGAAAAGGAAAAAGCCAAGGCCGCCGCAAAACCTGCCAAGAAAGCCGCCCGCAAAAAAACCGACAGCAAGGACAATCTCTGACGCCCACCACGGAGACCCGCGCCTCCGGCCGGCTTCTGCCAATCGTCCCTTTGCCATAAGTCCGTGCGCGAAAAGGTGAAAACAAAGTAGAGTGCGCTGCAGGCTCTGGACTGCTGTGATTCTTGATTCACAGCTTTCAAGGGCGGCTTTGTTTGACGGGACGACGGGTTGCTAGCGGCTACCTTCGTTTTTCCATCACGAACCCAAAAAAGCGGCGGATGAGAACCGCAGCAGTCAAAAGCCTCCGGCGGTATGGATAGGCACACGGACTTATGGTAAACGGTCTAGCCCAGCCTGTTCGAAACCGCGCTCCAATCCACCACGTTCCAGAACGCCGCGAGGTAATCCGCGCGCTTGTTCTGATATTTCAGATAGTAGGCGTGCTCCCACACATCCACGCCGAGCAGCGGCTTGCCGATCTCCGCGTCGGGCACCACGCCTTTCATCATCGGCGCGTCCTGGTTCGGAGTGCTGGTGATCGCGAGCTTGCCGTCCTTTTCGATCAGCCACGCCCAGCCGGAGCCGAAGCGGCTCATCGCGGCGGCGGCGAAGGCTTCCTTCATTTTCTCCACGGAGCCAAAAGCCGAATTGATCGCGGCGGCGAGATCGTCGGAGGGTTTGCCTGACTTCACGGCGGGCGCAAGCGACTCCCAGAAAAAGGTGTGGTTCCAGTGGCCGCCACCGTTGTTGCGCACGGTCGCCATCAGCTTCGCGTCCTTGATCGCATGGAGGTCACCGAGCAGCGCCTCAATGGTTTTTCCCTTCAGGTCTGCCGATGAGGCGACCGCCGTATTCAGGTTCGTGATGTAAGCCAGATGGTGCTTGCCGTGGTGGATGCCCATGGTCGTGGCGTCGATATGCGGCTCCAACCCATCCAGCGGATAAGCGAGATCCGGCAACGTAAAGCCGCCCACCTCCTGCGCCTTCGCGGTTTGTGCGGAAACCAAAACACCCCCGACTGCAAGAGCACCGGCTTTTATGAAATCACGTCGTAACAACATGCGACCAAATTTCCCCAACTTCCCCGCCAATGCAACCCGCTTCTTCATGGCAAGGTGTGTGCCGGAAATCTGTGGGTGGCGGTAGGCTCGAACCGCGAAGGGCGGCGTTTTTTCGGGGAGCGGGTAGGTCCCCCCACCCATTTTCCCGAATCCCGCGCTTGCCCGCCGCGCCGGTCACACCTACACGCTGACGCATGGCGACGATTAATTCGAACTTTTTGAAACTGAAAGCGGGCTACCTTTTTCCGGAAATCGCAAGGCGCGTGAAAGCCTACACCGAAGCGAACCCAGACAAGGCGGGCCGCATCATCCGGTGCGGGATCGGCGATGTCACCGAGCCGCTGCCCTCCGCCGTGCGCGAGGCGATGCACGCCGCCATCGATGAGCAGGGCGACCGCGCGACCTTCAAGGGCTACGGCCCGGAGCAGGGCTACGAGTTTCTGCGGCAGGCGATCGTGGACAACCAATACGCATCCCTCGGCATCTCGGCGGACGAGGTTTTCATCTCCGACGGCTCGAAGTGCGACACCGGCAACATCCTCGACATCTTCGGCAAGGGCAACGTGATCGCGATCACCGATCCGGTATACCCGGTCTATGTGGACACCAACGTGATGGCGGGAAACACCGGAGACGCGGATGAAAAGGGCGCCTATGCCGGTTTGCTTTACCTGGAGTGCAACGCAGCGAACGGGTTCGTCGCCGAGGTGCCTTCGGAAAAGGCGGATAAAAAGGCCGACCTCATCTACCTTTGCTTTCCCAACAACCCCACCGGAGCCGTCGCCACGCGCGCACAGCTTGAGGCATGGGTCGCTTATGCCAAAGCGAACGACGCGATCATCCTCTTCGATGCCGCCTACGAGGCCTTCATCCAGGATCCGGAAATCCCGCGCTCCATCTTCGAGATCGAGGGCGCTCGCGATTGCGCGATGGAGTTCCGCTCGTTTTCCAAGAACGGCGGCTTCACCGGCATCCGCTGTGCCTACGTTGTCATCCCGAAAACACTCACCGGCGCGTCCGATACCGGCGAGCGCATCCCACTGCACCAACTCTGGAGCCGCCGCCACAGCACCAAGTTCAACGGCGCGTCCTACCCCGTGCAGAAAGGCGCGGCGGCGGTTTTTTCCGAAGAGGGCAAGCAACAGGTCGCGGAGCTAATCGAACATTACATGGGCAATGCGAAACTGCTGCGCGAAGCGTGCCTTTCGCTCGGACTTGAGGTCTTCGGTGGCATCAACGCACCGTATGTCTGGGTCGGTTGCCCGGACGGCCTCACGTCATGGGAAATGTTCGATAAGATGCTCGGAGAAGCGCAGGTGGTCATCACACCAGGCTCCGGTTTCGGCTCCGCAGGCGAAGGCTATTTCCGCATCTCCGCTTTCAATTCCCGCGCCAACGTCCTTGAGGTTTGCGAACGGCTCAAGACGCTCATCGCGTGATCCCCGAGCATATCCAGAACCGCAAGGGCGCGAGGAACACGGCTTCCGTTCCTCCCGATGTGCTGGATCTCCTCAACCAGGGGCACATCGAGACCGTAAACCTCTGCGAATGGCTCGTGACCGACCAGTTGTCTCTGGCGAAAACGGTTTTCTCGCGGCGGGGCTGGAAAAAACTCATACCGCCGCTGCGTGCCCGTTTCACCGAAGCCCTACCTACGACCGCCCCGAAGAAGCTGGAATGCATCGGGCGCTTCCTCGCCGAAAGTTTCCCCTCGAAGCCCGAGGCGAAAGCGGCCATCGCCCTGCTGTTAGAGGAAGCCTCCGACATCGCGCGCTCATGGGGCGCTCATCTCATCGGCTCAGGGCACACTTTCACTCTCCGCGAGAAATTCCGCCAAATCCGCCCCTTCGCCGCCGATCCGAACATGAGCGTCCGCGAAATGGCATGGATGGCAATGCGCCCGGATGTGAACGCGAACCTCTCCGATTCCATCGCGATCCTCCGGGCTTTTGCGGTGGATAGCGATCCGAGAATCCGCCGCTTCGCCAGCGAGCTGACACGTCCGCGCGGCGTGTGGTGCGCTCATATCAAGGCACTCAAGGAAGATCCATCCCTCGGCATCCCCTTGCTTGAGCCGATGCGCGCCGATCCCTCGAAATACGTCCAAGACTCCGTGGCAAACTGGCTCAACGACGCCTCGAAAAGCGACGCCTTATTGGTTTCCGAGACCTGCTCACGGTGGAGCGAGGAGAGCCCCACACCGGAAACCGCAAGAATCGTGAGGCGCGCCATGCGAACCCTGCGGAAAGTTTGATCTGCCGTATCATATTTCCTTTTCTCCGTCCTTGCGGCGATGCTGGCGGCGTGTAAAAACGGGCATGAAAATCATTAAGGCGACAGTGCTTGCCGCTATCTCTTCCTTGCTCTGCCAGTGTGCCTTCAACTCGTCATCGGGTGCCGGCGGCCCGCCGAACATGGGCGGCCCCACCGTGGAGGAGCGCAACGCCTCCATCGCCAGCGAAGCGACCGGTGATTTTTATTACGGAAGGCGCTATTATGTGCAGAAAACGCGTTTCTGGGGCTACCTCCGCAATCCCCGCCAGTTCGCCGACAAGGCGAAACTCGTCATCATCCGCGAAGACCGTAAACTCAACCCCGACCGCTTGCCAGAAAACGGGCCGGACGGACAGCGGTACGGTTTCGATCAAAACTACGAATACCGGATGCGCGGCAGCTACACGGGCGAGACATCCTACGATCCGAACAGCAATCAGATCCTGCCCGTTTTCCTCCTGACCGGGTATGAGGTGGTCAATCGCAATCCCGGCTGGCTATTCAGTCCTTCCGACCATTACAATCCTCTCAGCATCACCTTGCGCCCCCGGTAATCCCTTCCATACATGATCGTCAAAAGGCACACAACAAGCGGGGAGAAAATCAAGCCTAGGAAAATCGGCGATGCCCCTTCGATCGGCGATGTGTCACATACTTCAAACGCCAAGCCGCGAGGGCAAAAGAGAAGATCTGCCCGCCCCCCAAACAAAAAAAAGTTAACGAAGCATTTTCTCCTATTGTCTGTTCTCGCCTGCTTTGTAGCAATGAGCTTGATCGTATTAACGAAAATTTACCTCGAGAAAGCCCTGTAAAAACAAAGGCCGAGGAACCAAACCGGACGTGGCGGTTTATTTATTAGCCAGCGATGGAACGCGGAGTTCTCAAGCTGTCTCTGGCTGCACGTCGGGCACCGAGGGACCGGTGGCTTGCATGAAGCGGATCTTGGCGCGGAGGATCAGGGTGCCGAGGCAGAAATCCGCGAGGGGGAGCACGACGTTGAAGTTTTTGTGCATGTAGCGGTGGTGCAGAAGATGGTGGCCGTTGAGCTTGCGAAACCACGAGGGTTTCTCCACGCGGCGCGCCTTGGGCAGGTGCATGCACCAATGGATGTATTCGTAAAAGCCATAATAGAGGGCGAAAGCCGAAGCCCCTCCGACGACAAACCCCCACTGCCCGATCGCCCATGAAATCAGGGCGAAGGGAATCGCACCAATCAGGATCAGCACCGGGCCATTCCACCAAGCCATCGGAATGGTTTCCTTGTCCTTCTCATGGATGAGGTGGTAGGTCTGGTCCGCCTTGAACACCTGATGGTGGACGACAGCGTGCGCTTGGAAAGCGTAGCGGAAATTCCAAATAGGGCGGTGCATCACATACTTATGCAGAGTCCATTCAAAAAAAGAGGCGAAAACGACACCTACCGCGAGACCCGCGAGGCACCAGAGGATAAAAGCAGTCATGATTTGGGGAGTGTCCAACAGCGGACGGCGACGAAGTAAGCCCTCTCCGTGGCGATCACAAGCTTTGCTTTCGATTTGATTACAGAGAATCGGGGAAACCCCCTTGCCGTAACGCGCCTGGTCGCAATGATTCCTTTTTTCAGGCGATCGCGGTTTACCATCCAGAACGGGCACCTTGGACTCCCGAATCTCGCCTTGCTCATCCGCCGGAGACGCTTTACAGCGGCACGCATGTCGAAGAAACCTGTAGTCCTAATCATTCGCGACGGCTGGGGCACGAATCCCGGCGGCAAGGCCACGGCGGAAAAGGACGGCAATGCCGTGATCCTCGCCAACACCCCTTTCACCGACGAGGTGCTTTCCCAATACCCGCATTCATTCCTCAGCGCCTCCGGCCTCGATGTCGGGCTACCCGAGGGGCAGATGGGGAACTCGGAAGTCGGCCACCTGAACCTGGGCGCCGGGCGGGTCGTTTACCAGGATTTCACCCGCATCAACAAGGCGATCGCCGAGGGCACCATCGCCAATAACGAGGTCTTCAAGCGCGCGATGGAAGCATCGAAATCCAGCCGTTTGCATCTGATCGGACTGGTTTCCGACGGCGGAGTCCACTCCCATCAGGATCAGCTCATCGCCATCACCAAGCTGGCCGGCGCGGCGGGCGTGAAGGATATTTTCATCCATGCGATCACAGACGGACGCGATACCTCGCCCACGGGTGGCGCGGCGTTCCTTTCGAAGGTTGAGGACGAGACGGCGAAAGTCGGCGCAAAGATCGCCACGGTCGTGGGGCGATATTTCGCGATGGATCGCGACAAGCGCTGGGATCGTGTGAAGCTCGCCTGGGATGCGATCGTGCACGGTATCGGCGCGAAGAAAGAGATCCTCGCCTCGGAAGCGGTCGCACAAGTTTATGAAACGCAGGCGAAAACCGACGAATTCATGCCCGCCATGGTCTTCGCGGAGCCGGACACGCAGCGCATCCGCGACGGCGACGTGGTTCTCTTCTTCAATTTCCGCGCCGACCGCTCGCGCGAGCTTTCCGAGGCTTTCCTGAAAGAGGATTTCACCGGCTTCGAACGCGGAGCCGTCCCGAAAGTGCATTATGTGACCCTCACCGTTTATGATGAGACCTATCCATGCGAAGCGATTTTCTCACCGCAAACGCTCGATATGACGCTGGGCGAGACGGTCGCCGCCGCCGGCATGAAACAGATGCGGATCGCGGAAACGGAGAAATACCCGCACGTCACCTATTTCTTCAACGGTGGGGTCGAAAAGGAGAACAAGGGCGAGAAACGTTTCATCATCCCCTCTCCGAAGGACGTGGCTACCTACGACCTCAAGCCGCAGATGTCGGCCGAGGAGGTGACCTCCTCGGTGGTGGAAAACCTCAAGGACTTCGATCTCGTGATCCTGAATTTCGCCAACCCTGACATGGTCGGCCACACGGGCGTCATTGAGGCAGCGGTGAAAGCGGTCGAGACCATCGACGCTTCCGTGAAAGCCATCGTCGAGCAGACCCTTCGCCTCGGCGGCAAGCTCCTGATCACCGCCGACCATGGCAACTGCGAATACATGCGCAACCCCGACGGCTCGCCGAACACGGCTCACACTACAAACCCCGTGGAGATCATCTATGTGGCCGACGACGCCTCATCCCGGAAAATGCGCGATGGCATCCTGGCCGATGTAGCACCCACCCTGCTGGAAATGCTGCGCCTCGATCAGCCCGCGCAAATGACAGGCAAATCGCTGCTCGTTTAGCGGGAATACCCGCCCACCTGACGAACTTCAAACCCTGCGTCCAAGTTTCTGGGGCAACAAGCGCGCCAACAAGATGCTTTGCGCATCCGGATGATTTCCGTAAAGTCAGATGATCATGCGGAATGTGAGGTTCACTCTCGGGGTGGTAACCTTCACGGATTTCGGAAGCTGATGGTACCAGTGCTTTTGCGTTTCGCCAGCCATCACGAGTAGGCTGCCGTTTTCGAGAGAAACGGAAACGGTTTCCCGCGTGCGCTTATGCCGGAAGGAGAATTTCCGCTCCGCTCCGAAACTCATGGAAAGGATGGGGGCGCAGGGCGCTAGGGATCGCTCGTCGTCGGAGTGCCAGCCCATGCCTTCGCCGCCGTCTTGGTAGAGATTCAGCAGGCAGGAATTACAGGGCGCGCCGGAGATTTTTTCGGCCACGGTTTTCAGGGAAAGGAGATACTCCGTCCATGGGTGAGCGTGCTTCATCGTACCGGAGTAGGCGTAGGGACGCCCGCCGTCCGCGAACCACGCGACCTTGCGTTTCGTGACGATGCGTTTCCCGAAGATCACGGACTCATCATGTTCCCACGGGATCTCCTTGATCAACCGAGCGAGATGGCGGTTGCTTTCGTCGAGCGTGAAAACGCGTCCATGGTAGATCACGATTCCATCCTGCGGTAGCAGGTTATTATTGGAATCGGTAAGGAAGAGATTCATCGCTCACGCTGCAAGACCTTTGATCGTTTTCGGCTTTGAGACGGCCTTGACGTGTTTGTCGTAGTGCTCGACGAGCATGGCCACCGTGCCAAAGAGAATGAAGATCAACATCACTGCGTAGATTCGGGGTTCAGGAGCTAACGGTTGCGGCCGATATACCAGAAAATTATCGCAACAAACGATATCTAGCCTAAAATCCGATTTACGAAAAGACTTTTGAGAAATGGCCTGAGGATAGAAATAACAATAAATAATAATGAATTAATGGAATGAATTCAAAATAAAAATACACATTCACCAAAATTATCTGCTAATTTTTTATTGATATATTATCGTATATTTATTTTTATTTTTGTTGTCGCTGAAATAATTTTTTAGGTTCAAACGAATAATGGGAAGAGGCCGTACATTACCTATAATAATTACATACTATCCAAAAATTACTTTGTACTGTGGGATCCACAACTAAATGAATTTATATATCTCATACTGCATGCCTATAAAATTAGCTTCGGCTCAGAAGTTTTGCTTTCTGGGAGTCAAACTCAATTTGACTAATTATTCCACTATCAACGAGATCCTTTAATTTTTTCAACTCATCTGCAACACCAATTTCTGTGCATGCTCTAAAACCGCTCATAACGCCGACAACGGCCTCGGTTGAACTCGTTGTAGCAGAAACAATTGTATCGCGCAAGGAATCATTTGTTGCTCTCCTTGTGTTGACATGGATGAACTGAGAGCAACAGGCAAGAATATCATTAGCATCTTGCTTGGTGAAACCATGGACTAGGACATCTCGGGCAGTCGTCATGAATCGTAGAGATGCGCCAAACAAATGCTTATCAATGTCTATACCCACAATATTTTGAAAGTGGATTTTAACTTCATCCTCTGAAACCAAATGCCAATTCCGCCTCTTGTGCAGAATGAAATCCTCATTCATGTGCAAGATATTTGGCGTGAGTGGGTGGTAATCTTTCTGGAGAGCTCGAAGTATGTATCTTGATTTGTATTCTTTATTTTTTGTATTTTTTCTGGTGGGTTGGTTGCTAGGGATTTGCTTTTGGCGGGAGGTTCCTGAAACAGCCGTTGGGCGAGACCGGAGGGCGGGGATAAGGGGGGTGCTGTAGCACTCGACGAGCATGGCGACCGCCCCAAACAGGATAAACAGCATCATCACGCCGTAGAAAACCCAGATCGTGCCCTTGCCAGCGGTGAAGCCGTAATTGTGGAGACCCACACCGAGGAAGTTCACGTGCCACCACGAGAACGCCACGATGCAGGCGGTGAACAGCGAGGCGAGATGTAGTCCCCATTCCTTGATGATGCCACCAAGGCGGGCGTGGAGGATGGCTAGCGTCCAGAGCACAATCATCAGCGCGCCGTTTTCCTTCGGATCCCAGCCCCAGAAGCGCCCCCACGAATAGTTCGCCCAGATGCCGCCAAGCACCGTGCCGACGAGCGAGAGGAACACGGTGAGACAGATGCAGCCATAAACCGCCTTCGAAAGCGAACGGCGTAGATCCTTGTTGCCGCCGTCCAGGTTCAGGCCGCGCATCAGCACGTATCCGCAGGAGAGCATGGCGGCAAGCAGACCGGCGGAATAGCCGAGCGTGATGGTGATCACGTGGGTCGCCAGCCAGAAGTTCGAGTCCAGCACCGCGACGAGTGGATCGAGGTGGTCGCCCGCATCGCCGACCTCATAACGCCTCGCCAAGATGATAAGCGCAAGGCCGATGATGGGCGCGAGGCCGAGTGCGAAACGCTGGCGATTCATCCATTCAATCAGCAGTGCGAAGATCACGCCAGTCGCTCCGATGAAGATGATCGTATCATAAAGGTTTCCCACTGGCGGACGGTTCATGATCAAGCAGCGGATCACGATCGCGGCCACACAATACACCGCGCCGATGACGGTGAAACCGAGCGTCGCCCACGAGAGGATTTTCCCGATTTTTCCTGAACCAATGCCCCACATCGCCAGCGCACCGAGCGTGCCTAGGAGGAACCAGACCAGCGCGTTGAGGAAATAGTCTGTTTTGAAATAGGAAACCTCCATGCCGATGCGCTGCAGCTCCCCGCGCGATTCCGCACGTTTCTCGACGCTCTCCTTGAACTCCGTGAAATGCTTGCGGAACTCCTTCTCGGAAACCGGTACGGAGCGCACCGCTGTCTCCATCAGCTTGATATCCGCGATGGCAGTTTCCGGATCTTTCGATTCCATGGCCATCACGCCCATGATCGCGTTGCCTGCGGACTGCCACTGGGTGTCGGATGCGCTTTTCGGAGGCAACACAAACATGCCGTATTTCGAGTAGTTCGCGGCGTTGAGCACCTGCTGGAGAAGATCCTGAAGCCTCGGTTCGACCTCCCTGCTCTCGCTCTGCGCGGCAGCGATCTCACTGCGGAGCTGCGGAGCGGCGGTCATCACCGCGCTGAGGTCGGCGCGCTTGTCGGCCACGGTTTCGCTTCCTGTTCCACGCAGCTCGACCCCACGCCGGGCGAAGGAAAAGTATCCCAACAGGCTCTCGTAGTTGCGGATGTTGTAGGCGAGGTCGATGACCTGCTGCTGCATCGGGTCGCGTTGTTTCTTCTCGATGGGCTCGTAGGATTGAGCGAGTTCGATGAGCTTTTGGATACCCGGCGCGATCTCCGCATAGCTGTAGCGGTCGCGGCGTCCTTTCGTCTCTACGGAAATGGCTTCAAGAACCTGGGAATTATCCACGCGAAAGGTCGGCAGATTCACCGCGAGTTCGGGACGGAACAGCGTATCCATCAGCCATTCTGTGGGCTTGATTTTGAATTCTTCACCGCCCTTGCCCAGCACCTTCATCGAGCGTGCGCCGTGCAGCTGGAGCATTTTGAAACCCGCATAGGTGGAGAAAGGCTTTATGCGCCCGCCGTCCTGCAGAGGCAGGGACTCGACGACCTTGAGGCTTTCCTTTTCCCAAGGCACGTAGCCCTCTACTTTTTGCACTTCACCCTTCGGCCTGTTGTCGATCAGCATGTTCACGAACACAACGGCAAGAGCGCCCGCCGCGAGTGCCGCCACTACCCATTTGCCCCAGACCGGATTCTTATGCTGCATGGTTTCTTTTTCTTGAGGCGGCACCGAGATGGCCGCCGAGTTTGGTGAGGAACGTCACGAGCATACCGAACGCGACGACATAAAGGCTGTATTCCGGCCAATGGTCGGCCGGGTTGCGGACGATCTCAAACACGGAATACATGTTCTCCCCCGGCTTCGCACCGGCAGGGCCATAGCTGGCTTGGAAAAAGGTGTAACCCTCATATCGCATCGGCTCGTTCATCTGGATGCGGATCTCCGCTTCACGGCCGTTCTCCACGCGGGTGACGTCGCTGATGAATTTCGCGGGCCTCGAGGTGCCGGGATGGAAATCCGCGGTGAACTTGTCGAGCTTCACTTGGAAGGGCATCGGCCAGAGGCGTTTCCGCATGTTGATGGTGAAATTCCTCCCATCCACCGTGGCGGTGAAAGGGTGAAATTGCCCGCCCCAGAGGATAAACGGATCCGATTTCGAGCCATCCGCCTTCACGATCCGCGCATAACAGCCCGCCACGTTTCGCTCCGTTTCCACGAAACTGTCGATTTCACGCAGGTAGTAGCCGTCCACCACCAACTCGCGGTTCCGGGGTGCGTTGATCAGCTCACTCTCCGGCTGGCAGTTGCCAAGGTATCCGGAAATCTCCAGCGAGAGCGGCAGCTCGCCGAAACGAAAGATACGCGGATTACCTGCTGTTAGACCTTCGAGAAAACGACCCCGGATCACATGGATTTTACCGGTATCGCCGTCTTTCGACTCCGCCACCTCGACCACATACTCGTGGTAATCTTCGGCGACGTTGCTGGTCTCGTTCTCGTAGATCGCCATGTTGCCGCGCTCGGAGAAATGGTGCGCCACCCCGCCGCCGAGCAGCATGAAGACGATGCCGAAGTGGGAGATCAGGTTGCCCGCCTGCCTCCAGCCCTTGCGGATGCGGATGATGCCGCCGAGGATCATGTTCACCAGTAACAGCGCGGAAACGTAATAGCCGCCGGGCAGGATGATGGGCACCTTCTTGCCGTTCAACTCAGGGATCAGCCATGGCGATTTCCAGCTGAAATATTTTGTCAGTGTCGGATAAAGACCGGCGTCGATCTGCTCGAGTGTCGCCAGCCATGTGAGCAATAGCAACAAAAGCAGCGTGACGGTGGCCACATGGAATCCGGATAGGAAATCATAGGCAATCCGGAGTGCGGAACGACTCTTCGCTGGCGTTTGTGTTTCGGTTTCCATTTATCAAATTAAAAATCTATCGGATCATCTCGAGGCTTGCGGCGAAGGCTTTCAAAGCAGGCTTCTCGGCCTCGACCTCGGCTTGCGGACCAACCATTTTCAAAGTCAGTATCCTGCCATCCACCTGCGCGATCACTCCCGCCAACCCGTAACCCGGCTTCGAGGGAGCACCCATGCCAGAAGCATATCCACCGGAAGCCTCGACCCAAATCCCCTCTGTTTCTGCGATAGGTGTTTTCTCGGCGGCATCGAATTCCTCCGGCGTAAACGGCGCAACACCAAATTGACCGCGCCAGCGATTCACGTTATCGGCCACCGAGCCGGATGCGAGGGTGACATAGACCTCGCCCATACCTGACGCTCCGAAGCGGTAGTTCAGCTCGCGGAACTGCGCGGCAGGCAGGACCAGCCAGTTTTCCGGCGGGCTGCCTTTGACCGGGGAAGGCTGAGCGTTGCGGAAACGCTCGTCGCTGGTGGCGAAGAGTTTGTTTTCCCTGTCCTTGGTGGTCAGCGGTCGGGTTTCCTCCACCTCCATGGGCGCGGAATCCTTCTCACATGAAGCGCAGATCAGGCTGATTCCAAGGATGAATGGGCGTATCGTCATGGGGCTGCGGGAATAAGGCGCGGACAGGTAAGACCGCAAGCTAAATCCGATGATAATACGCCGGGAATCAGGACGTGTTTCAACCATCTTCGCCCTTGGCTTCATTGCCGCCCTGCCGTTCACTGCGGCAACCGTGGACAGCATCCGATACTACAACCGCCTCACCGGCACGCACGAGACCGAGGAGATCTACGGCGAGGGCTTCCTGCGCTGGGCTTACGGGAATCCGCTAGGAAATCTTTCCCTGCACGCCTTCGTGAAACGGCCCGCGTTCTCGAAGTGGTATGGCTGGCGGATGTCGAAGCCAGAGTCCGCGCAACGCGTCTTACCGTTCATCGCAAAATACGGCCTCGATCCCGACGATTTCGTAGAAACGCCCCGTTCTTTCCGCAGCTTCAACGAGTTCTTTTTCCGCAAGCTAAAGACCGCCGCCCGCCCCATCGATGCCGCGCCCGTCGTCTTTCCGGCCGATGGACGCCACCTCGGCTTCCCGGATATTTCCGCGATCGATTCCTTCTTTGTGAAAGGCCAGCGCTTCGATCTCGCGTCGCTGTTAGATGATGCCGGGCTCGCCGCGAAATATGCGAAAGGCTCGCTCGTTCTCTCCCGCCTCTGTCCGGTCGATTACCACCGCTTCCACTTCCCCGCCGCCGGTGTACCTTCTGAAACACGCCTGATTAACGGCCCGCTATTCTCCGTCTCACCCATCGCGCTCGCCCGTAACCTTTCCTATCTCTGGACGAACAAGCGCACGCTCACTGAGTTGAAAACAGAGGACTTCGGAACCATCCTCTTACTCGAAATCGGAGCCACTTGTGTCGGCACGATTCAACAGACTTTTACACCCGGACAGCCCGTGGCAAAGGGAGCGGAGAAAGGATACTTTGCATTCGGCGGCTCCTCAACGATTACAATCTTCGAACCGGGACACGCGACTCTCGCCGATGACCTGTTGGAAAATTCCGCGAAACAAACCGAACTTTACGCGAGGGTGGGTTCGGCCATGGCGACCTCACGGGCCTGATGTCTCAGAAAGGGATCTGGTCGTCATCGAAATCGTCATCTTTCCGCAAATCCGAAGCTGAAGGCTCCGAAGAAGCAGGTGGCTCCTGAGAATATTCGTCGCTGCGTGATCCACCACCACCGCCGCTGCCGCCCTCCAGCTTCCAGCAGGAGAGATTCACGTAATACTTGCCGTTATATTCGTTGCCGCGGATGTCGAAGTTCACCTTCACGTCGCTACCCTCCTTGTAATCATCAAGGATCGCGCACTTGTCCTTCACCATCTCGAACTTCAGATCCTGCGGATACTTCCCGTCACCTGTCGTGACAACAAATTCGCGCTTGGAAAAGCCGCTTGGAAAATTTTGCGTATCGCTGATTAATTTGATTTTGCCGCTTGCTTCGTACATGCGGCTGATTCTCCCCAAAGGACCGCATATGTCAAAACCGTTCGTCCCGAATTCTCTAAACCCGTAGCAGCGGCAGAACGGTCGGTTTCTACTTGCCTAACTTATTCTAAGCAGACAAATCCAAGTCATGAGTCTTATCGATCGCCATTTAGCCAGAAAGCCAAACCGGGTTACGACGGGATACGCCGCCTGTCTTCTACCGTTCGAACTGGACGGCTCTATTTCCCGAGATTCCTTCCAGGCCGCTGTCGAGCGCACCACCTCCGCCGGTCTTGGCTGCGCGGTGAATATGGATACAGGTTACGCCAACTATCTGGAAGACGCGGAGCGAAACCTGATCCTGGAACTCACGCGCGAAACCATCGCTGGCCGCCGGGACTTCAGCGCGGGCGCTTTCGTGGAAGGACTACCAGGCGATC
>CAMCXJ010000037.1 GCA_945883455.1 Prosthecobacter debontii | reverse complement strand
CTCTTCCCACCGATCACCGATCACCGATCACCCGGCACTCCAAAACTCGCCGTCCTCACCCGCACCCTCCCCCAGCTCGAAGCCGCCCTCGAAGCCGAAATCCCACAAATCTACTGCGATTTCGAAGACCCACGCCGCTACAAGGAAGCCGTTTCCCTCTTCAAATCCTCAATCCTCAATCCCCAATCTACAATCGTTCTAGCCACCCCGCGCATCCTAAAACCCGGCGAAACCGGTTACCTGAAACTCATCGAACGCGCCGAACCCGACGGCCTCCTTTTGAGAAACCTCGCCGCGCTGAATTACTACAAAGACCGTAGCGACCTCATCCGCATCGGCGATTTCTCCCTCAACGTCGCCAACCCCCTCACCGCGAAAATCCTTCGCGAAGCCGCCCACCTCGACCGCCTCACCATCTCCTACGACCTCAATATCTCCCAAGTCCTAGACCTGTTAGGAAAAACCCCGCCCAATTGGATGGAGCTCACCCTCCACCAGCACATGCCCATGTTCCATATGGAGCACTGCGTGTTCTGCACCTTCCTCAGCTCCGGCACCACCTACAAGGATTGCGGCCGCCCCTGCGAGAAACACACCGTCCACCTCCGCGACCGCGTCGGCCAGCTCCACCGCCTGCAGGCGGATGTCGGCTGCCGCAACACCCTCTTCAACGGCCGCGCCCAGACCGGCGCGCGCTTCCTCCCCCAGCTCCTCGCCTCCGGACTCCGCCATTTCCGCATCGAGCTCCTCGACGAAGACCAAACCGACGCGCTCTCCACCATCCGCTCCTATCAGGATCTGCTTTCGGAAAAAATCTCTCCCGCCACACTTCTCAACGAAATCCACGCCACCGAGAAACTCGGTGTCACCGAAGGCACCCTCGCGTAACCGTGGCCGGGACTTGCAGTCCCAGTCCGTCGTCGGGACATCCTGTCCCGACTCTATTCCCTCAAGTTTCCAGAAGTCACCTCTCCAACCGCTCCAGCGCGGGCTTGGTCGCCGCCATGAAATCCCGATTCTCTACGGCGATGCTTTCCAAAAGCTCCCTGTCCTCCGCGCCTCCGAACCGACCGATGGTGTGGATCGCGGCTTTGCGCAGCGGAATCATCAGCGACGCATCGGCGGCGATCAAGCGGGCCGTGGCAGCGATCTCCGGTCGCCGATTTGCCATGCCCTCCCCGACACCCTGATCCACGCAGGCGTGGAAGGCAGCGATGCGCACATCGGCGGAAGCGGTCGCATCCGCGGCGATGCGCAATGCGGTCTCGCCAATCTCCCCGTCCGCCACGAATCCTTCCGGCAACTTTCCGTCGCGCTTCAGGTCGCTCAGGAACAGCACAGCGGAACCGGCCAAGGGATCGTCTGGCGACCAGGACAATTGCCGCAGATATCCCATCATCGCCTCGCGGTTTACCTCGGAAGGTTCGTCGGGAATCCACATCGCGATATGCTGCAATTTCCATTCGGGTCAGGTGTCGCATTTCAACATTTCCTCCAATTCGCTTAGTTTTTTCCGGTTCGCTTTGTTCTTGCCGAAAGCCACTACAAGCCGGCTTACGCTACCCGTATGTCCCATCGCGAGGCGTTGCGCAAGCCAGCGGTTGCCTGCCGATGTGTGTTTGCGAAGGAGAGCCGCCACAAGGATCTTGCCGCCATGCCCTTTCCGCAGTTCCGAAAGCAATCCGGTGTCCTGAGGAAGCCCCACCGCGGCCAATGCCCGCACCGCGAGATCCTCCGTCCCTCCCTCATCATGAGAACGCGCCACGGGATCGGCTCCCGTCACCCGACTGCGTTTACCTTCCACTAGCTTGCGTAATTTCTCGGCGAAGGACGCCTCTCCAAGATACCAGCCCCGTTTCAGCGCCGCCATCGCCTCCGGGCCGATCCCATCCCCGCCGTCGGCCGCCCGCTCTTCCAGCCAAGCCACGTATGCCCGCCTCCCCCGGCCGTCCTTTGCGAGGTCGAAGGCCGCGAGCAACCTGTCGAAGACCAGCCAGCTCGGCCCCTTGCCCCGCGCGTAATCGCCCAGGCTGCTCCATTTCCACGAGACGAGCTTGCCCCGCCGCCCACCCACCAGCCCTGACAGATCTGCCAAAGAAACTATGGGAAACAAACACATTCGGTAGTAGGATGCGGTGTGAGATAGAAAGTCATTTTTCCCGAACTGCGGTTAACCATCTTCACCACCGACAGACAGACCGCCCTACGGCATTGAAACATTGACCATCCGCTTTGAAATCCTGCCTTCCCATCCTTTTAGCCCTCCTCGTTTCCTGCGGGGAAAAAACGCCCGTTTCCCAACCGCCGCCCACCCCCGAAAGCAACCCCACCCTAGCCGCTGCCCAGCTCGCCCTCGCGAAAAACCACTTGGACAATAGCACCCCGTCCAAAGCGATCCCCTATCTCCAAGCCGCCCTCACCAACCAGCCTTCACCCGAGACCCGCGCCACCTTCGAGAAAACCCTCACCTCCACGGACTTCAGCTTCCCCGTCACCGCCCTGCGCCACCCCTCCGCCGTTCTTCGTTATGTCGCTTCAGAAAATGATCTCTTCGTCGCCATCAGCGGAGATCATTCGACTGCGATCCGCTGGGACATATCTGGCGAAGAACCAACCGTCGCGGCCGTCATGTTCCCCGCGAAAGACCGCGACATCACCCACCTCTCGCTTTCGCCCGATTCCCGCTACCTCCTCGTCCACCGCGATGAAACCAGCCTCCTCTGCCACGCGGAAACCCTGAAACCCATCGCCGCTCTCGATCCGTTTCCTGAAAAATTCGACCCCGAAACCTGCCAGCCTTTCTCCGAAAACTCCCTCCTCCTCGCCAGCCCTTTCGCCGAAGTCACCGGAAACATCACATGGCGCATCCGCGATGCGGCGACGGGTCAAGTCCTCCGCTCGGAAACCATCCGAAACCTATCCCAACCTCTCGCAGCAAATTTCGAAGGTACTACACTGCAGATCATCACACCGGACGGCAACGGCATCGCCATCCCGCTTCAAGGCGAGATCGAGCAAATTCCTTCCTCCACCATCCCACAAAAACCTACCGATCCAAACATCACTCAGACCAACGAAAACACCCTCACTTTCACCCATACGATACGCCTCACTCCCGCCGAGATTCCGAAGCTCACGGAAAACATCATCACCGCCCTCTCCGGCTACAAGCTCGATCCCGCCAGCCAAACCCTCTCCGAAATCCCCATCCCCAACCGCCTCGAAACACTATCCGCCCATTTCCCTGACATCATCCCACCGACCTTAAAGATTTTCTCCGCAGACACCGCCGTAACCCGCCGCCTCGCCGACGCATACCCGGAAAAATTTCCCCAACTCACCGCCCAGTCCCGCTCCCACGCCGATCTGATCCGCAGGGTCTTTGTCACCGGCGAGAGCGAAGCCATCCTCGCCGTCATTGACTCCGCCACCCACGGCCTCCCCTTTGCCACCGCGCTCTACCTCGCCATTGAATCACAAGATCCGGCCATCATCTCCCGCGCCCTCGAAAAAGCCACCGACCTCCCGCCCGCACTGCGCACTTTGGCGAAACGTGAATCCTCAGCCGACACAGATCTCGGCCACCTCCGCACCGTCGAGGATTGGCACGGCTACGAGTCGCCGGATTTCACCCCGCTCTTCAAACGCTTCCAAAGCGAACGCGCCGACATCCTCGCCGCCCTCACCCTTCACGACCAACACACCGAAAAAGACATCTCCGCCTTCTCCCTCCTCCTCACTTCCCCCACCACACTCGAAACTTTAGGAAAACCTCTCACCGCCGATAAAGTTATTACGGCCGCTCGCACCCTTTCCCAAAACCCCGCGCACGCCGCCACCGCCATCCGCCTCGCAGAACTCGCGCAGAACCTCGGCACGCATCCCGCCGCCTACCTGCGCGTCCGTGCCACGGCTTTTGTCACGCTCGCTCATTTCGATGCCGCGCACGCCACGTGGATCGATCTCATCACCCACCAACCGGAAGCCGACCACCTCCCCACCGACTACACCGAAGCCGCCCATACAGCCTTCGAAACCGGCGACGCCCGCCAAGCCATCGAGATCCTCAACACCGGCCTCTTCCGTTTCCCCAACGCCCCCTCCTCCGCGATCCGCTCCGGCTGGATCGCGCTTCTAACAGACCACACTGAGGATGCCCTCCGCTACTTAAATCACGCCACGAAAATCGGCCTCCCTCCGGCCGAGATCGAGGACACCACCGCGTTGCTTGCCATCACGCACGAACGCCTCGGCGATCACGAAGCCGCCGTTTCCTACCTCGCCCAGCTCAAGGCTATTGACCCGAAATGGTCGGATACGGAGACGCTCGCGAAGCTCCCCTGGCCGGATTCTTTCAAGGACAGCCTGAACTCCATCCTCTTCAGCGAGGCGGAAACCGAACCGTGGCCGTCACCGGAAAATGATCCGATAGATAAGGCACCCCTCCCCGGAGAATTCCCGATCGAAGAACCACCCCTCCCTTCGAGATGAATATGTGATCCACCTTCCACTGCCGGTTCGGATCGTTCATCCAGAAATGCAGCGTGCCCCGCTCCTTCACTCCTGCGTTCAACACATCGTAGGTCTCCACCATCCCTTCGAAACCTTCTACTGGCGGAATCATCGACCGTTTCCCGGCAAGGAAAGCCACCGCCGGATTCCCCTCCACCGCGTTAAAATCCCCCATCCACACAACCGGCTCGTCGTCGCGATTCATCTTCACCAATCTCTCCACCATCAGCCTCACGCCCTTCTCCCGCGATGGCTGGCTCCTGTGATCGAGGTGCATGTTCACTACCCAGATCCCCTGTCCGCTTGTCCGATCTAACAGCCGCGCCCACGTCGCCACGCGCGGGATCTCATTGCCCCATGTCATCGATCCCGGCTTGTCCGGCGAATCGGAAAGCCAAGTCACGCCGCTCTTGTCGCCATCCACCGCAAAGCGATCCCTTTGATAAAAAATTCCTGAATACTCCCCCTCGCGCCCGCCATCGCTGCGCCCCGTACCGACGAAACCATAGTCCGGCAACGACGCCCGCAGATCCGCCACCTGCCCGTGCAAGCCTTCCTGGATACCCAGAAAATCCGGTTGCTCGGCCCGTAGCATTTTCACAATGCCCACCACCCGCTCGCCCCAGCTTCGCCGCCCTTTATCGCCCCCGTTCTCATAGCGGATGTTGAATGTCATCGCGCTTACCTCCATTGAGCCGTCCTCCGAGACCGCCACCGCCCTCGGAACCCGCTTCTCCCTTTCACATGCCGCCACCAGAATCAGCGCGGCCGCAATTCCAATAAACCTTATCCACATCCGCCGCGAAACTCACACCCCTTGTCGCGAACGTCAACCCACGCCGTGTGACCGCCCGTTTTTTTGGGATTGCCAAACGCCCGCCAAGCCCACATATTAACGACGTTACCACGACATTTGGCGGCTTCGGGATCTCCTCCCTTGCCACCACGCCACCGGTCGAATCCCACGTCACCTCCCGCCCTGTGCGATGGAATCAACGACCGGAAACGACCCCCGCACTGTCACCCTTTTTCCATGCTCATGTCGGATTTCCATATCCCCGATGAAGCCCCATAACCATATCACCATTCACGTTTCCTACTCCGTCTGCCGACAGCAAAGATCGACGCATCCGATTTTCCAATACTTTTCCGAATGAGCAAAAACACCACCGACGACCTTTTCGAAATGCCTACTGCGGAAAGTATTGTGAAGTCCGCACGAAAGAGCGCCGCGAAAAAAACGGCAAAGAAAGCCGCGAAAAAAGTCGGCGTGAAAAAGATCGCAGTTAAGAAGGTCGCCGCGAAAAAAGCAGTCGCAAAGAAAACTCCTGCGAACTCCGAGGCACCGCCCGCCGTCATCGAGAAACCCGTGCCTATCGCAAGCGCTGCTTTCCTTCCCATCGAGGCACCCGTCACGATCCCTCCACCGCAGCCGGAGCCATCCGTACCACGCGAGGAAAGACAACCCGGGCAGCCAGCCAACGACAGCCCACGCATCGGCCGAGTCCCCGGCGGCGGACCAGTAAATCAACCGCCCGCCCAATACGACGGTCAGCAACAAGTTTCCCGTTCCAAAAAACGCCGCGAAAAACGCAAGCGTCGTCGTGACCAAGGCGGAGAACAAAATCGCAGCCAGCGCAATGACAACCGCCACGAACCGCGCAACGATCACAGGAATGAGCTGCGTCAGGAAAACCGCTACGAAAAACCCGAACGCCCGCAGGAAGACCGCTCAGCCACCGTCTTTGATGGCCCGGTGATCGAGACCAATGGCCTCCTCGAAATGACACCCAAAGGCTTCGGATTCCTACGCCATCCGGAAGCGAATTTCGAACAGGCAAAGGAAGACATTTTCATCTCCCCAGAGCTCATCCGCCGCCACTCGCTACGCCACGGCCAATGGCTCCACGGCCAATACCAAGCCAGCAACCGCGGCCCGCAGCTTGTCGAAATCCATACGGTCAACAGCATGCCGCCCGAGGAAGCCGCCGTCCTCCCTCACTTCGACGAACTCAAGGCGATCAACCCCAACAAGCGCATCGCCTTCGAAACCACGCCCGACCGCTACACCACCCGCGTCGTCGATATCGTCGCACCCGTCGGCCGCGGCCAGCGCGGACTCATCGTTTCGCCCCCGCGCTCCGGGAAAACCACCCTCCTCCTCCATATGGCGGAGGCGATCCGCGAGAAATACGACGAGCAGATCCACCTGATGGTTCTCCTCGTCGATGAGCGACCCGAGGAGGTCACCGAGTTCCGCCGCGCCCTCCCCGGCGCGGAAATTTACGCCTCCTCTAATGACGAAGCCGTCCGCAACCATTGCCGCATCGCCGAGCTTGCCATCGAGCGAGCGAAACGCCTCGTCGAGGCCGGCAAGGACGTCTTCATCCTCATGGATTCCATCACCCGCCTCGCCCGCGCCTACAACGCGAACATGGGCGGTGGCAGGGAAGGTCGCAACCGCGCCACCGGCTCCGGCGGCATCACCATCGGCGCCCTCGAAGTCCCGCGCCGCCTCTTCGCCGCCGCCCGCAACACCCGCGGCGGTGGCTCCCTCACCATCCTTGCCACCGCCCTCATCCAGACAAACTCCCGCGCTGACGAGGCCATTTTCATGGAGTTCAAGGGCACCGGCAACATGGAGCTCGTCCTCGACCGCAAGATCGCCGAAAACTACGTCTATCCCGCCGTGGACATCTTCAAATCCGGCACCCGCCGCGAGGAACTCCTCCTCCAGGAACACACCCTCCACAAGATCCACCTCATCCGCCGCGGCCTGTCCGGCCACCGCCCCTTCGAAGCCATGGAGCGCCTGCTCTACTTCGTTAAAAAGTTTCCCAACAACCCGCAGATGCTTATGGAGATCAAAGGCTAAGGAGAGCCGTGCTTCCAGCCGGCTTCCTGCCATCCGCACAGCGCAAACTTCATTCGAATTTAAAATTTAAAGTTTAAGGTTTTGAAACAGCACACTCTCTTCGTCGAAAAGCTTCCCCCCTTTGCCTCCGAGTCCCGCCACCTCCTTCACGACCTCCGCGCCTCCCTCGCACTGCCCGGCATCGCTTCACTGCGCGTTGTCAACCGCTACGACATCACCGGCATCGAGGAAGCGGATTTCCAGATCGCCTCCACCCGCGTCCTCTCCGAGCCGCAGGTTGATTCCATCTCCATCGCACTCGCCCTCGCGGAAAACGAACACGCCTTCGCCCATTCCTACCTCCCCGGCCAGTTCGACCAGCGCGCCGACTCCGCTGCCCAGTGCATCCAGATCCTCACCGGAAAAGACAAGCCCGCCGTCACCTCTTCGCGCGTCATCATCCTCACCGGCGAGCTTTCATCCGCCGAGATCACGTCAATCAAATCCTACGTCATTAACCCCGTAGATTCCCACGAGATCGTGGCGGCGGATTGCATCCGCCAAGCCCAGCCATCCATCCCTGCGGACATCGAAATCCTCCACGATTTCCTAACAGACACCCCGGAAAAAATCCGCAAAGCCATGTCCCTCGCCATGTCCGAGGCCGACATCGCGTTCACCCAAAATTATTTCAGCACGGAGGAAAACCGCCCGCCCACCCTTACCGAGATCCGCATGTTGGACACCTACTGGTCCGACCACTGCCGCCACACCACTTTCCTCACCGCCATTGACGAGGTCACCTTCGATCCCGGCAGCGAAGTCATCGAGGAAACCTATAAAATCTACCGCCATGTCCGCCAGTCCCTAGGACGCGACGACAAGCCCGTCACCCTGATGGACATCGCCCTCATCGGCATGCGCGAACTCAAAGCCTCCGGCGAACTCGACAACCAAGAGGTCTCCGAGGAAATCAACGCCGCCTCCATCGTCGTCCCGGTAACAATCATCAATCATCAATCATCAATCCCCAATCCCGAGCGCACCGAGGAATGGCTCATCCAGTTCAAAAACGAGACCCACAACCACCCCACCGAGATCGAGCCCTTCGGCGGCGCGGCCACCTGCCTCGGCGGCTGCATCCGCGATCCCCTCTCCGGCCGCTCCTACGTCTATCAGGCGATGCGCGTCACCGGCGCGGGCGATCCGCTCACACCCTTTTCCGAAACCCTGCCCGGCAAGCTTCCCCAGAAAAAGATCTGCCAGGTCGCTGCCAAAGGCTACTCCTCCTACGGCAACCAGATCGGCCTCGCCACCGGCCAGGTCGCCGAGGTCTATCACCCCGGCTACGTCGCGAAACGCCTTGAAATCGGTGCCGTCGTCGCCGCCGCCCCACGCTCCAACGTTTTCCGCGGCTCGCCAGCCCCCGGCGATGTGATCCTCCTCATCGGCGGTCGCACCGGACGCGATGGTGTCGGCGGCGCGACCGGTTCCTCAAAAGAGCACACCGAAACCTCCCTCGAAAATTCCGCCGAAGTCCAGAAGGGCGACGCCCCCACCGAGCGCAAGATCCAGCGCCTGTTCCGCAACCCGGAACTCACCCGCAAAATCAAGATCTGCAACGACTTCGGAGCCGGCGGTGTCTCCGTCGCCATCGGCGAAATCGCCCCCTCCCTCGTCATCCACCTCGACGCCGTCCCGAAAAAATACGACGGCCTCGACGGCACCGAACTAGCCATCTCCGAATCCCAGGAACGCATGGCCGTCTGCATCGACCGCTCGGAAATCGGTTATTTCATCGCCGAGGCCGACAAGGAAAACCTCGAATGCGTCCACGTCGCCGACGTCACCGACTCCGGCCGCCTCATCATGCACTGGCGCGGCAAGGAAATCGTCAACCTGAGCAGAGCTTTCCTCGACACCAACGGCGTCCAGCAAACCGCTCAAGTCCACGTGGCTGCCGCGTCTCGCGGCAGGCCGTGGAAGCAGCGTCCCGCAGCTTCAGAGAAAACACAAGCTCTCCCCCAACACCTGTCCTCCCGCAACATCTGTTCCCAAAAAGGTCTCGGCGAAATGTTCGATTCCTCCGTCGGTGCCAACACCGTCCTCTGGCCCTTCGGCGGCAAGCACCAGTTCACCCCGCCCGACGCCATGGTCGCGAAACTCCCGGTGCTGGAAGGCGAAACCGACCACGCCACCTACATGGCATGGGGCTTCGATCCCTACCTTTCGGAAAAATCCCCCTTCCACGGAGCTGCCTACGCCGTCACCGAATCCGTCTGCAAGGCCGTCGCGGCGGGCGCTCGCCTCTCCGACATCCGCCTCACCCTCCAGGAATATTTCCCCAAACTCGGGCAAGACCCGAAACGCTGGGGACTTCCCTTCGCCGCCCTCCTCGGAGCCTTCCGCGCCCAACACGAACTGCGCCTCGCCGCCATCGGCGGAAAGGACTCCATGTCCGGTTCCTTCAACGATCTCGACGTCCCGCCCACCCTCGTTTCCTTCGCCCTAGCCCCCGGCCTGGCATCCCTCGCCCTTTCCCCCGAGTTCAAGAAACCCGGATCTACGGTATCCATCGTAGAAACCCCGATCCTCGCCAACGGTCTCCCCGATTTCGAAGCCCTCAAACAAACCGCCGAAGCCCTCCACAACCTCAACAAGGCCGGAAAAATCCTCTCCCTCCACCACATCGGCAAAGCCGGCCTCGCCGCCGCCATCACGAAATGCTGCCTCGGCAACCACGTGGGGGCGATCTTCGGTCGCCCGGTCAACCTCTTCAACGAAGCCTATTTCCAATTCCTTATCGAACACACCGAAGCCCTTCCCACTTACCTAAACTCCCGGGAAATCGGCACCACTACCGAAGCCGAAACCCTCACCCTCAACGGCGAAACCCACTCCCTAGCCGATCTCCAATCCGCCTGGCAATCCACCCTAGAACCCGTCTATCCCACGCGGCCAGAGGCCGGATCGGAGATAGTAGATCGTGGATTGATGATTGTAGATACTCCGCTCCAGTCATCCACCATCCGCAATCCACAATCCACGATCTCAAAACCAAAGGTTTTGATCCCCGCCTTCCCCGGCACCAACTCCGAATACGACTCCGCCCGTGCCTTCCAACGCGTCGGCGCAACCACCCACATCGAGGTCTTCCGCAATCTCTCCGCTCAACACATCGCAGAGTCCATCACATCCCTCGCAAAAAAAATCCGCGAATCCCAGATCCTCTTCATTCCCGGCGGCTTCTCGGCCGGCGACGAACCCGACGGCTCGGCGAAATTCATCGCCACCATTCTCCGCAACCCGCGCGTGAGCGACGCCATTTCCGACCTCCTCGAAAACCGCGACGGCCTCGTCCTCGGCATCTGCAACGGCTTCCAAGCGCTCGTCAAATCCGGCCTGCTCGTGGCTGGGACTTCCAGTCCCAGTCCGTCGGAGGGACATCCTGTCGCTCCTCCAGATCCGTCGGCACAGCCGACACTTCTCCACAACGACATTTCCCGCCACATCTCCCAATACGTCCAAACCCGGATTGTATCGAACTCTTCCCCCTGGCTCGCGAACATGGCCGTCGGCGAAATCCACACCGTCCCCGTCTCCCACGGCGAGGGCAAGTTTTTCGCCACGCCGGAAACCCTCGCCGCCCTCGCCACCAACGGCCAGATCGCCACCCAATACTGCGATCCCTCCGGCACCCCCACCATGGAGCACCCCTTCAACCCCAACGGCTCCCTCGCCGCCATCGAAGGCATCACCTCCCCCTGCGGCCGCGTCTTCGGGAAAATGGCACACTCCGAGCGTTTCTCCGAAAACGTCGCGAAAAATATCCCCGGCCACAAAGCCCAGCCGATCTTTTCCGCAGGAGTTAATTACTTCTCCTAATTTGCGCAGTATTTTGATCGTTTAGTGCCAATTTTGTAACTGTGTCCATTCGTGGTTCCATTTCTGTTTCTAGGATTATCCTCCCCATACCCAGATCGAGCAGGAACTCGGCGAACGCCTGAAGAACCGCAGGCTTGACCTCAACATCAGCCAAGAACTAGCCGCCGAGCGGAGCGGACTCTCGCGCCGCACGATCACCGCGATCGAGAACGGCGAGGGTTGCACGCTCACCAGCCTCATCGCCTTGCTGCGCGGCCTCAATTCCCTCCACGCCCTGGAACATTTCCTCCCGGATCCCGGCATCAGCCCCATGGCGATGATCACCTCCCCGCGCGGCAAATCCCGCAAATACGCCTCCAAACCCCGCAAAACCCCACCCCCCACCGAGTGGAAATGGGCGGACGAACGATAGTTCCAGTCTTGCGTCTTGTGTCTCCAAGTCTTGTGTCTGAAGGCGAGCCTCGATCACGCGCCGGAAGCCATGGCCACGATCCTGCGCATCGGCACCTCGGTGGGCGGCGCCCGAGCCAAGGCCGTGGTTTCCTGGAACCCTGAAACCAACGAAATCCTCTCCGGCCAGATCACCCCGCCGCCCGGCTTCGAAGGAAATCCGCTCCCACCTGCGCCTCGGACTCGCAGTCTGATCGGATTTTGAAAGCCAATTAATCCTGTTATTGGCACAAATAGTGCTTCTAAATCGGCAATTGCTGAACTAGCTTCGCCGCGCACTCACCGCGCCCATGGCCGAAGCCTCGCTCCATCAGTCCTTCTCCCAGTCCCAGACGCTCGCGCCGCAGATGCGCAAGAGCCTAGAGATCCTGCAGGCGAATACGATGGAGCTTTCCCAGCTCCTGCGGCAGGCGCTGGAGACGAATCCCACCTTGGAGGACATCACCGAGGTTACCTCGCTCGACGAGGATTCGCCCGATCCGGATGAGGCGGACTCGCTGGGATACATGAACGAAACCGCCGACGACTGGCGCGACCGCTCCATCCTCGAAGGCCGCAACAACCAATGGACGCAGGAAGACGAGGAGCGCCGCCAGCGCCTTTATGACAATATCGTCGCGCCGGAAACCCTCCAGCAGCACCTCAATCACCAGCTCGATCTGTCGCTGGTCGAGCCCGGCATCCGCGAGGCCGCACGCGCGATCCTCGGATACCTCGACGACCGCGGCTTCCTCAGGATTCCCCTCACGGAAATCGCCGCCACCGATTCGCTCCCGCTCAGCAAACTGAAAGCCGCGCACGCTCTCATCAAAACCTTCGACCCGCCGGGAGTAGGCGCATCCGGCATACCCGAGGCTTTGCTGATCCAGCTCGCACGCTCATCGGGCACCGAAACCCTCGAATACAAGATTGTCCGCGACCACCTGGAGGATTTGGCCAGGAAACGCCATCCGCAGATCGCCCGCGCACTGGGCACCACGGTCGAACGCATCGCCGAGGCGGCAGACAACATCGGTCGCCTTTCCCCGAACCCCGGCGGCGAGTTCGATCCCACCGGCAATCCCTACATCCTCCCCGACGTCGTCATCGAGCGCGACGACGATGGCCGATGGGGCGCGCGGCTCACCGGCGAGCACTTGCCCAGCCTGCGCATCAACGATTTCTACAAGGACATGATCGGCAAAAATGGCGTCGATCCGAAAGCCCGCGCCTTCCTCCGCGACCAGATCCGCGACGGCCGCAGCCTGATCCGATCCATTTCCCTGCGCCAGGAAACCATCCTCGCCATCGCCCACAAGCTCATCGAGCAGCAGACCGCCTTCCTTGAAAAAGGCCCCCGCCACCTGCGCCCGCTGACGATGAACGACATCGCCGACGAACTCGAACTCCATGCGACCACCGTGTCGCGCGCGGTGGCGGGGAAATACATCCTCACCCCGCAGGGTCTCATGGAAATGCGCGCCTTTTTCGCCACCGGATACCAGACGGAAAGTGGCGCGGAAGTCTCCAACGCCGGCGTCCGCGAGGCGATCCAGCAGCTCATCGCCCAAGAAAATCCTGCCAAGCCGCTTTCCGACGACGCGATCACCAAAGCGCTGCAGAAACAGGGCATCAAGGTCGCCCGCCGCACCATCGCGAAATACCGCGAGCAGCTCAACATCCTCCCCTCCCACCTGCGGAAATCGTTCTGACCCTAGCCCCTCCTGCTGCTTTTCCCGCCTCAGAAAGAGTTTTAACCACGGATTTCGCAGATGTACACGGATGAATGTAGGAGGAATGAGCGATTGTTTTCAATCGTCGCTGTTAGTCTTTATCCGTGAAAATCCGTGAAATCCGTGGTTATAGAACTCTTCTGGTTTCGGAATTTTTCCCGAGATTGATATCTCGGTTTTCCGCCCGGAAAGTTTTGCGTTTGAAAATGCCGATTTCTGGCCATCCTCGCGCCTCGTGAAAGTCATCGCCATCGCAAACCAGAAGGGAGGGGTCGGGAAAACGACCACCGCCATGAACCTCTCCCACGCCCTCGCCCTGCGCGGGCAGCGGGTGCTGCTGATGGATCTCGACTCCCAGGCGAACTGCACCAGCGGCCTCGGTATCGAGGCACCGCCGCTCTCCTCCATCTATCCCGTCCTGCTCGGCGAAAAGGATATCCGCGAGCAGTTCATCACCGGTGGCCGCGAGAACCTCACCTTCGTGCCCTCGGAAATGGATCTGGCTGGCATCGAGATCGAGCTTGCCCGCTCCGACGACCACCTCACCCGCCTGCGCGGCATCCTCCAAGGACTGAAACCGAACGACCTTTTCGAATACTGCATCCTCGACACCCCGCCCTCACTCGGCGTGCTGATGACCGCCGCCCTCGCCGCCGCCGACGAGATCCTAATCCCGCTGCAATGCGAATGGTTCGGGCTGGAGGGTTTAGCGAAAATTGTCAGCGTGCTCGACGAGATCCGCGGCTCCGGCGCAAACCCCGACCTCAAACTAGAAGGCATCGTGATGACGATGTATGACGGCCGCACCCTGCTTTCCCGGCAGGTCGTCGAGGAGGTTTCCAACTATTTCCCCGAGGAAATGTATCACAACGTGATCCCGCGCACGATCCGCATCGGCGAAGCGCCCTCACATGGAAAAACGATCTTCGAACACGACCCCTCCGGCCTGGGAGCCACCGCCTACGGAAAACTCGCCGACGAATTCCTAGTCCGCCACGCCCGCGTCGGCCCGCTCCTCGCCGCGAAGTGATTCTTCCTCTTCCTTAGAACTTAAAATTTAGAGTTTAAAGTTTCAATACTCCTCCTCTTCCTCGCCCGGCACCGGCGGGATGAGATCCTCCCTCTCTAACAGCCGCTGCAGATCGAGATCCGGGATGAGATCGGCGGGCGTGCTCCTGACTGTCGATGCGTAAGGCACGATCCGATCCAGCTCCGCGATCGCGCAATGCACCATGGAGACCACGATGTCCGCATCGAATTTCTCGCGTTCGAAAAGGTTGGTCACGCGGAAGACCAGCATCTCGCGATCGAGGTCGTATTCGAAACCGCCGAGCGTGAGTTGCTTGTTGGCGCGCATCAGCAGTTCCAGCAGCGCGGGCATCTGCGGCTCGGCAATAAACATCGGACTTTCGGAAACGATGCTCAGCGCGTTAAGCTCCGTGAAGGCTTGTGCTACAACGTCCACCCGTGTGTGGTGTGCCTCGAAGCCGGCTCTCAACACATCCCGCCCTTCGACAAGCTCGGCGTGCCAGCCGTTTTTCCCGAATACTTCCTCCACGGATAAAATCTGCCTCGAATGCGGTCTCATGGCCGTGTCTTGCTCCCTGACCTTTGAAGTTTAAAGTTTAAAATTTAAAGTTTCACCCGACCCAGCACCGCCTTGGCTAGTAGGTCTCGAAGATTTTTCCTGACCGGTGAAAGGGAAAGGTGCATCCCGGCAGTGCGCTCGTCATTGAAATGCAGCGTGAGCCATTTCCCCCGCTCATCGATCTCGGCGTCGCTGATTTCTTGCCAGAAAACCATCTGCATCCGCTTCGCC
>CAMCXJ010000036.1 GCA_945883455.1 Prosthecobacter debontii | reverse complement strand
GAACGAGACGTGCCATTTCCTCAGAGGAAAGCGGCTCCTGCGAGGCGATGAGGAGGGATTCTAAAATCGTGCTGAGTTGCATGTTGGCTCGGTAGATTAGGAAAGGAACAGGGTAATTCAAGCTTCCCGGCACGCGGGCGGGCGAAAGTTTTTTCGTGAATATGAAATTTCCCCTTGAAACGTTAAGTTCGAAGGGCTAATCCACCCCGCCCTTACCACAGGGCGTTAAGTCTATGTGATAGGCATGGCGAAAACCCTGATCATCAAAAGAAAATTCCACTATGCCCACGAAGAGCTCCCCCAAAAAAACCGTCGCAAAGAAAGTCGCGAAGAAAGCTGTGCAAACACAAAAGGCAGCTGCCGTAAAAAAAGCGGTGAAAAAGGCAGCTCCTGTTAAAAAGGTAGCTCCCGCAAAGAAAGCAGCCCCCGCAAAGAAAGCAGCTCCCGGGAAGAAAGCGGCTCCCGCGAAGAAAGCAGCCCCCGCGAAGAAAGCGGCTCCCGCGAAGAAAGCAGCTCCCGTGAAGAAAGCGGCTCCCGCGAAGAAAGCAGCTCCCGCGAAGAAAGCGGCTCCCGTTAAAAAAGCAGCTCCCGCGAAGAAAGTAGCTCCCGCTTCCAAGGCAGTTTCGGCGAAAAAAGTCCCCCCTGCCAAAAAGCTCGCGGCTCCTCAGAAGTCGGCTCCAAAAGCTCCCGCCCTCGTTCATGAGCCAAAGAAAAAAGCTGCTATCAGCAAGCCGGTCGTGAGGAAACCTTCGCTGGTCAGCGTGCCACCGCCACCGGCTCCGAAGAAACCTCCTTTCGTACCTCCAAAGGCCAGTCCGCTACCGAAAGCATCTTCTCACGGTGGAGGCACACATACCCCGGCATTTATTGAGAAACAGCACCAGCGCCTCCTTGATCTCCGCGATTCACTCTTCGATTCCATGTCAGGCATGACTCGCGATACCATACGCAATGCGCCGGAAGGCAGCGAGGCATCAGGTAGTGGCCAACATCAAGGCGACGCGGGCAGCGACGCCTACGACCGCGACTTCGCACTCTCCGTTCTCGCTAAGGAGCAGGACGCACTTTACGAGATCGAACAAGCCCTCCGCCGCATCAAGGGCGGCACCTACGGAAATTGCGAGATTTCCGAAAGGAAAATCCCTACCGCCCGCCTCGAGGCGATCCCATTCGCCCGTCTCACCGTCGAATGCCAAGCACAATGGGAGAAGGAATATGGCAACCGTAGATTCCGTCCTTCCGAAGAAGTGGGCTTCAGCGGAGGGATTCCGCAAGAAGATGAGGATTCTGTCACAGTTTCGCTTGACGAGGATGACGAATGAACCATAGTCCGCCCCCCCGCAAACCACCATGCCACGCGAAATCATAATCCTAGAATGCACCGAAGCGAAAGCCGAGGGCAAACCGACATCCCGTTACGTCACCACGCGTAACAAAAAAAGCCTCCGCACTCCGGGCCGATTGGAGAAAGTGAAGTTTAATCACTTCCTCAAACGCCGCACCCTTCACCGCGAACTCCGCTAATTTTTATGTCCGAGCCAAAGACCATCCAACGCCGCATCAATTTCCGCAAGGCGAACCGCCAGATGACCCGCCGTAGGCAGGACATCCCTGTCGAGCAATTGACACCTACCAACCCAGAAGTACTCGGCAAGTTTACGTCCGAGACGGGCAAAATCCTCCCGCGCCGCGTCACGGGTGTTTCTGCCAAGCTGCACCGTCATATCAACAACGCGATCAAACAGTCACGCGCGATCAACCTAATGCCCTAAGCATCCGGACGATTTTTTGCGAACAGCATGGAGATTTCGATTTCAAGCCCGCCCGAACCACCGGGCGGGCTTTTTCGTCTTCAGTGACTTAGGCTCCCAAAAACGATGACTTTGGAACAAGAATTCGAACCACGGATGGACGCGGATAAACACGGATTTCAAGAAATTGCATTAAGGGTGCTCGATCACCTTCCACCATTTACGTCCATCTGCTTTCAACTGCGGTTGGATTTTTCCCCATAGTATGAAAGGATTACCCGATACACAGAGCGAGTCGGATCACCGCGAGATCGTGATCGACCGGGTGGGCGTACGGGAACTCCGCTACCCCGCCACCTATCTTGACGATGACGGTGCGTTACGGCATACGGTCGCGAAGTTTGAGATGACTGTGGAACTGCCCGCGCATTTGAAGGGCACGCACATGAGCCGGTTCGTGGAGGCGCTGCACGATTTTCCCGAGCCGCTCTGCGGTGCTTCGGTGATGCGGTTGACAAAGGATCTCGCTGCGAGGCTTCAAGCGAATTGCGCTCAGGTCGGCTGTGAGTTTACCATCTTCCGCGAGAAAGAAGCTCCCGTTTCCGGGATGCGCAGCAAGCTCGACTATGAACTCGGCATCGAGTGCCGCCACTCGCTTGCGGAGGGTGATGCCATTTTCCTAAGTCTCCAGGTTCCGGTGGCGACGCTATGCCCGTGCTCGAAAGCAATCAGCGAAAGGGGCGCCCACAACCAGCGCGGCATGGTCACCATCTCCGTCGAGGCCGATGAATCGTTAACATTTTTGGAACTGATCAACCTCGCAGAATCCTCCGCAAGCTGCGAACTTTACGCCGGTTTGAAAAGGGTGGACGAGAAAGCGGTCACCGAGCGCGCCTACGACCAGCCGGTCTTCGTCGAGGACCTAGCGCGCAACGTCGCCGCCGAACTCAAGGGCAATGCGGCGGTGAAATGGTTCCGGGTGGAGGCCGAGAATTTCGAGTCCATCCACAACCACAACGCCTACGCGATGATCGAGGGTTGAAAGGTTCGCCCGTGGATCGCGTTTCCTAACACGCGGCTGCCGTTCTCCCGCAACCTCCACCATCATGGGACAGATCATCGCGCTGATCATCATCCCGTTCCTTTGGAAATTCGCCGCCTACTATGTGATCGCGCCCTTCGCGGAATCCTCGGAGCCCATCCTGTTAGGCTCGGAGACTCTGGGCGGCGAGGGCGTCACGGCGACGCCGAGCCATCCCGCGCAGCGCATCCAGCTCGGCGAGAACGAGGTGCTGATGACGAAAGTGGATTACTTGCAGGGCTCGATGGGCGGCTTCGAGAAAAAGACGAAGTGGCTGATGGATTGGCGCTATCCGTTTTCGAGCATGGCCACGTGATCCAGCAACAAGTCACGGGTGGTAAACGCAATCCCGTCGCAAGAATCTGGGAGGGCGTCTTCGGCGCGATCGGGAAGGTGTTCGGAATTTGATGCGGAGCACACGTGCATTGCGTGTTGGAAAGCAGTATGAACAGGCCGAACGTAAAGTTTAGCCCGCCGCGTGCTGCACAGGCGATGCGGTAATATTTTTTCTATTTAACGGGGGATAGAAATGTCTGTGAAACCCGATTGGGAAGAGGATTGTTTGACAAGCGCTAAGATGTCGCGACGTATTGTGTTCAGCGCCTCATGGCGTAAAAGTCCCTAACTATGAAGCAGATATCCTTGACCTTCGCTGCCGCGTTTTCGGTGGCTGCCGCCGCACCCGATGGGAAGCAGCTTTTCACGACCAACTGCAGCGCTTGCCACATGCTTGACCAGATGGTGGTAGGCCCGTCGTTGGTGGAGATGCGCAGCCTTTACGGCGGCAAGCAGGATGATTTTGTAAAATGGTCCATCGCCCCGCAGAAAAAGCGACCCGGTGCGATCGAGATGCCCTCGCAAGCGCACATCGGAGAAGAAGGGCTGCGCGCCATCTACATGCATGTCATGCAAGTTTCCAAAGGTGTAACGGCGAAAAAGCAAGAGAAGGGCGATCCCTACGCGACGGCGCCGACACATCTCGCCCGGCCGCAGGTGCAGCGGATTTTTATGCCCGACGCCAGCCCGGCCGCCATTGCGGTGGCGCTTGATGATACGAATTCGCTCTGCTGGGACGCGGGAAACTGCAGGCTGCGCTATGCTTGGAAGGGCGGGTTCATCGACGGCTTCTCTTACTGGCAAGGTAATGGCAGCAGCCTAGCCAAGATCTTGGGAACGGTGAATTACACGGAGCAGGCATCGCCGTTTGGGAGAGATCAGGACTTGAAATTTCTCGGCTACAAGGTCAAGGACGGGCTGCCGGTTTTTCGATATCAGGTGGGTGAAAAGATGGTGATTGAGGCCTATTCGCCGATTGGTGGAGGTCTTGGATTTGTTAGGTCTTTCGCGATAGTCACCACGGCACCGTTAGTCCTCGATTTTCCCGCACAAAGCGGAGTCGCCATCGTAGCTAACAAGGGCAGGCTAGAGGGTGGTAAGCTTACCTTATCGCCCGCCGAAGCCGCCGCATTCAATCTTACTTTTTCCCTGAAATGAAAACCGCCACCTTTCTCGCCTCGCTCACACTCGCCGCCGCCGCCTACGGATGGACGGAACATTTTTCTTTCGAAAACGTCGCAACCCCGCCGGGAATGGATCCGCAAGTTGGTGCGATGGATCGGATGCCGGACGGGCGTATCGCCGTGGCTTTTCACCGAGGCGAGGTGATGTTTTACAACCCCGCCGATCATTCGTGGAAACTGTTCGCCACCGGTCTACAGGAGCCGCTCGGCATGTTGGCGGAGGCCGATGGCAGCGTGCTTGTCATGCAGCGTGCAGAACTCACGCGGCTGAAAGATACCGATGGCGACGGCAGCGCCGACGAGTATGAGACCGTGTTCGACGATTTCGGATTGTCGGGAAATTACCATGAGTTCGCCTACGGTCCAGCGCGCGATGCGGAGGGAAATCTTTTCATCGTGCTTGGCGTGGCCTCGAACGGTGCGCCCATGGCGAAGGAGATCCGCGGCGCGTTTTCCGAGATCGGGCAGGTCGATTTCAATGGAATGACTGCTCGTGAAACCTGGGGTAAAAACAAGAATACCGCAGGCCGGATGTATGCCCGTGTAAAATGGCGCGGCTGGGTGCTTAAGATTTCCCCCGACGGCAAAACGATGGAACCCTACGCCAGCGGATTCCGCTCGCCGAACGGGATTGGGTTCGATGCGAAAGGCCGACTTCTCATCACCGATAACCAAGGTGACTGGCGTCCGACTAGCCCGTTGTATGATGTCAGGGAGGGAGGCTTCTACGGGCATCCCGCCTCGCTAGTCTGGCAAAAAGGCTGGAACGGCGGCGATCCGAGGTTGATGGACGTGGCTAAGCTCGATGCGATGCAGACCCCCGCCGCCGGCTTTTTTCCTCAGGGCGAACTCGCGAACTCGCCCACTTGGCCGGTAATCATTCCGCAGGTAGCATTTCCCGAAGGCATGGCCGGACAAACCGTGATTGGCGAAATGAACCAACCGAATCTTGTCCGCGTGCTCGACGACGAGGTGGACGGTGTTTTCCAAACAGCGCTTATCCCTATGTTTGATGGCTCGCCGCTCGGGATCGGAAATAATCGTATGGTTTTCGGCAACGACGGCGCGATGTATGTCGGCAAAACCGCACTGTCATGGGCCGGCGGAAAAGGAATCACTCGCATTAAGTGGAACGGGAAAGAGTTTCTCTCGCTCGAGAAAATCAAGGCGTTGCCGAAAGGTTTCGCGCTGCGCTTTAGTCAGCCGCTGGATTCGTTGACGATCAAGACCCTTGCCGTGAAACGTCACACCTACCAGTATCATCAAGCCTACGGTGCTCCGAAGAAGAATGAGGAACTCCTTGTAGTCGGCGGAGCGACGCTCTCCGAAGATGGCATGACCGTTACCCTTGATGTCGGTTCGCTGGCGGAAAGATACCTCCACCTCATCGATATGACCGGCCTACTATCCCAAGAAGGTGGAAAAATCCTCGGCAACAAGGCATGGTATCACGTTGTGAAAGCGCCCAAGTGACATTGCGGGTAAGCGGAGATTTAAGATACCGCGAACTCTTCAAACCAAAGGCGACTCCCGCCTTAGGACACAAAAGCGGTGATCCTCTCCGCACTCAAAAGGCACTACCTCTCATAACCTAGAAGAACCCAAACTTTATCACCTTGGAGCTCTTTCGAAATATTTTTTCCTTCCTGAGACGAAGAGAAACAGACTGAATCAAACGTGTAAGCCTAACGCTCAAAATTAATATCATGAAACCTGTCAAATTACTTATCGCCGCCCTTTCCTGCATCGGCTTTGTCGCCTGCCTTGCGGAGGAAAAGAAAGCCGAAGACGGCTTCAAATCACTGTTCGATACCAAGACCCTCGAGGGCTGGAAAAATCCCTACAATCATGGCGAGGCCAAGGTGGTGGACGGCGAGATTCATCTCATCGCCAACAACAAGTTTTTCCTAGTGACCGAGAAGACCTACGCGAATTTCGTGTTCGAAGGCGAGGTGCTGCTCCCGGAGGGGAAAGCGAACAGCGGATTCATGTTCCGGGCGCATGCGGAGCCGGGTAAGGTTTACGGATACCAATCGGAAGTGGATGGCGATCCTAAGCGCGCGTGGTCGGGCGGTCTCTACGACGAGGGCCGGAGGCAGTGGTACATCAGCCCGATCAAGGGCAACAAGGAGAGCGAGGAGGCTTTTCGTAAGCGCGCTGGCGATACGTTTAAGAGGAATGATTGGAATACCTACCGCATCACCTGCGAAGGCAAAAAGATCAAGATCGAGGTCAACGGCGTGGTCACCACGGATTGCGAGGATGACAAGGACGCGAGCGGTGTAATCGGCATCCAGCATCACGGCGAGAAGGGGCAGACCTACCGTTTCCGCAACCTGCGCATCAAGGAACTGAAGTGAGCGCCCGCACGCTGATTGCAGCGGGTAGGGAGTTGGCGGATGAACTCCGCCCGTTGCGTTTTACGGATCCCGTCACCCACACCTACCTGACGCTCGATTACGCGGCGGCGGGGTATGAGGCGTATCTGGAAAAGTTCGGAGCGACGCGGAAACGTGTTCTGTTGCTGGGCATGAATCCCGGCCCTTATGGCATGGCGCAGACCGGGGTGCCGTTCGGTGAGGTCGCGGCGGTGCGGGATTGGATGGGTTTGAATCCGGAGATTGGGAAACCGGCGGACGAGCACTCGAAGCGGAAAATCCTTGGGATGGCTTGCCCGAAATCCGAGGTCAGCGGGCGGCGGTTGTGGGGTTTGTTCGCGGAGAAATTTCCCAACGCGGAGGACTTTTTTACAGACTACCTCGTGATCAATTTCTGCCCGCTGGTCTGGATGAAGGATACGGGCGCGAATCTCACGCCGGACAAGATCCGGGCGGCGGAGATGGCGGCGGTGGACGCGGCCTGCCAGCAGCACTTGCGGCGTGTCGTCGAAGTCCTGGCACCCGAATTTCTGATCGGGGTCGGAGGCTACGCGGAAGGGCAGATGATCGCCGCCAAGGAGGCTTTGGGTATCGTTGCCGGCACGGGAAAAATCCTCCACCCCTCCCCCGCATCCCCCGCCGCGAACCGTGGTTGGGCCGAGGTGGCGGAGCGTCAGCTCAGGGAAATGGGCGTGTGGTGAAAACCCTGCGAATCACTTCGGATTCGCTTTTACGAAGTCGATGGCCGCTTTCACATGGGGAACGCTTTCCTTCCAATGGTTCTCATGCTCCACGGAGATGTGGCCGTCGAATTTCTGCCTCTTCAACTCTTCAAGGCAGGCTTTCACATCCACCACGCCGGTGCCGACGGTTACCACCTCCGCTTTTCCGAAATCCGCCTTGTCCTTGAGATGCACGCTGACGATGCGGCCGTCTAGGATACGCAGGCACTCGACGGGCTTGAGGTTCGAGGTGCACCAGTGGCCGAGATCCGCGCAGGCGCCGACACGCTTGTCGCGGCTTTCGACGACGCCGCGTATGTAAAGCGGATGCCAGACCTTGTATTTCGGATCGCTCATGGATCCGCCGTGCTCGTGGAAGGCAACCTTCACGTTGGTTTCGATGGCCGCTTTCTCCCATGCCACGATCTGTTCGGCGGACTCGGTGCAAACTGCGTAGAGGCCCAGGCGTTTCGCGAAAGCCATGATCTTGTTGACCTCCTCGGCGTTGTTCGCGCCGACAACGCCGTAATTGACGGCATGGACGCCCTGGCGCTTGCACTCGGCGAGAAGCTCCACAATGGCCTCTTCTGCCATGGTGTGGTGGATTTTCACATCGGAGTCGGGTTTCATTTTCTGACCAGGATAAATCTCGATCATGTTGCCGCCCGCCTCCTTGGTTTTGGCGATCGCCTCAAAGGTGGTGAACTCCTTGAAGGTGTAGGCCTGCGCTCCGATGAACCAGCCGTTCTGGCTGAGTGACTCGGGAATGGGCTCTGCTTGGAGTGACGTGGCGAGGGCGAGGAGGGTGAGGATGCGGATCGGTTTCATAATGATTCTTAACGGTTGCGGATTGATCCTTGAGGCTGGATGGGAAAACTTCCAGATTTTTAATGTCGACTGTTCGTTCTTGGATTCGTTTACGCCTGAAGTCCGGATTGGCTCAAACCTCACGCGGAATTTTAGGTGCTTCCGGATTTCCGGGTTGCCAAAGCAGGGTACGCCCGCTTATTTTCCCGCGCCCGGGGCGAAAGTTCCGCCGAGAAGCCTTATAGTGTAATGGTAACACTCCGGATTTTGATTCCGTCATTCTAGGTTCGAGTCCTAGTAAGGCTACCAACTTTCAACTTCCAAATTTCAAATCTCAAGGAAGAGGGGGATGATTTCTATGCATTCGCCTAGAGATCGTTGATCGAGCCGAAGTCGGGGGAAAACAGGCGCTTGTAGGTTCTCGCCGCGTAGCCGTCGGTCATGCCGGCCAGGTAATCGCAGACGAGACGGGCGCGCGTTTCCGCATCGGGGGCTTGTTCGATTTCGCGGACGGTATCCGCAGGGAGTAGCTGGAAATCCTGACCGTCGATGCGCTCGCCTTTCACGTATCGCGTTTCCAGGGTTTCCCAGAGCTGGCGGAGCATGCGGGAGCCCTTGTGCTCGAGCTGTTTGAGCTGCGGGGAAAGGAATACGACATCGAAGGCGAGTTTCTTGAAAAGCTCGCTCTCGGCGCGGACGGCGGGATCGACGGTGAGGCGGTATTTGTAGCGGTTCGTGGCGGCGGAGAGGAAATTCACGTCCTGCTCCAGCGCGGCGGCGCGGATGTAGGAACCGATCCTTTTCCCCACGAAGGGATCTACTTTGCGACGCCGGATCGCGCGGATGAGGTCGCCGAGCGGGGTGCCTTCGGAAACATCCGTGCCGTTGGCTTCCGCCCAGTTCTCGATTTTCTCCACGTGGAGGAAACCGGCGCGGACGCTGTCGGAGAGGTCGTTGAGCGAGTAAGCGGTATCGTCCGCCCAATCCATGATCTGGCACTCGATGGATTTGAAAGAATCGCGCTCCTTGCCGGGCGTGAGTTCGGCGGGGAAATCATTTCCCGCCAGCGCCCAATCGAGAAAGCACGCCTGCGAGTCGTAGATGAAATGGTTTTTCGGAGGCGCGCCGCTGGCTTTGAGTTCGCTCCAGAGCGTCTTGTATTTCAGGATGCCATCGAGGAAAGCGCGCGAGGGATCCATGCCCGTATGCTTGGCGGAAAAAATGCGCTCAGTGAGCAAGCGCAGGGTCTGGGCGTTGCCTTCGAAGCCGCCGTTCCCCGACAGCAGGTGGTTGAGCGTGCGCTCGCCCGCGTGGCCGAAGGGCGGGTGGCCGAGATCGTGGGAAAGGCAGATCGCCTCGATCAGGTCGGGGTCAATGTGGAAACTGTCGGAAAGCAAAGAGCCGGGTTGGCGTAGCAGCCAGGCGGAGATGGATTTTCCAATCTGCGCGACCTCCAGCGAGTGGGTGAGGCGGGTGCGGTAGAAGTCGTATTCGCCGGACCAAAAGACCTGGGTCTTGTTCTGAAGGCGGCGGAAAGTGGGCGTGTGCAGCACGCGGTCGCGGTCGACCTGGAACGGCGTGCGGTAATCCCTGGCGTCGGATTTCCCGGACATCCGCTCCGTGTCGAAGGCTCCGTAAAACTCGTTCCGCATGAGGGAGTTTGCGGGCGCGCGGTTCGGTGTTTCAAGGGAAGAGTTGGGGAAATGGAATGAAGAGGGTTTCACCGCCAGTTCGCTAAGAGGCTGTCTGAAAAATCTAAACTCGCCGGTCAGCCTGAAGGGAAGAGTGTTTTAACCGCAGATGAACAGGATATACGCAGATGGAAGAGGGATGTAATGCTCTCAAGTTCACGCACATGAATCTTCCTTGGCGAACTTAGCGAACTTGGCGGTTCAAATTCTTCTCGGCGTTGGTTGCGGAGTGGTTCAGGAACTGCTAATTGTTGAGCGATGATAACAAAGCAAGTGATCAGGGCGGCGTCGGGATGGTTGGAACTGGGGATGCCCGACGACGCGCTGGAGGAGCTGGCGGTGCTGACAGGGGAGGATGGCAGCGAGCGGCAGGTGCTGGAGCTCAAGCTCTCGGCGCAGATGGCGAAGGAGGATTGGCCGCATGCATCTACAACCGCGCTGTTACTCTGTGGACAGGCGGCGGACGAGGCGGAATTTTTCCTGAGCGCCGCGTATTGCCTGCACGAGGCGGGTAGCACGGCGGAGGCGCAGAAATGTCTGCTCAGCGGGCCGGAAGTCCTCCACGATTTGCCGGTTTTTCACTACAACTTGGCCTGTTATCTCTGGACGCTCGGAGACAAGGACAACGCCACGCGGCACCTCGATATCGCAGTCGGCATGGACGATAGTTTTCTGGATTCTGCACGGGTGGACAGGGATCTGGTGGGGATGGTGATTTGAGCGATCACTGCGGGTAGGAAGAGTTTAATCCGAAATCCGAAGTAGGAAACTGGTCCCAAGTAATTTGACCACAGAGGCACAGAGAATACGGAATTCACGAAGCAACATCATAAAGTGTTTCGCCATATTTTCCCAAGCCTCTGTGATCTCTGTGTCTCTGTGGTAAAGACCGCTGATTTTGAAATTGAATATCGGATTCGCGGTTGGAACTCTAAACGGGCAGGACTCAGCATAACGGGTGACAACACGCCCGGGCGAGGCTACTGGCAGCACTCCATGTCGCTTCTCACCGAATCTCGGCTCACGCTGAAGCTCGCTTTCCCGCTCGTGATCGGGCAGGTGAGCCAGATGCTGCTGGGCGTGGCGGATACAGTAATGATCGGCCAGCTCGGCGTAAAGGAGCTGGCGGTTCTGACCTTCGCAAACTCACTTTTCTACGTGCCCTTCGTGTTCGGGATTGGGGTGCTGACGGCGGTCTCCGTTTTCACAGCGAGCGCGGCCGGCTCCGGCGACGAGGCGGCGGGAAGGGCGAGCTGCCGCCACGGGATGGATATCGCCACAGCGCTCGGGCTGCTGCTGTTCGCCGTTTCCTATGCCGTTTCCATGAACCTCGGCCTGTTCCGACAACCGCCGGAGGTAGAGGCGATGACCGGGCCGTATTTCTGCATCATCATGGCATCCATGGTGCCTGCGCTGATGTCCATCGCGCTGAAAAACCACGCCGATGCACTCGGCAGGCCGTGGCCGCCGTTCTGGATTTTCCTCGGCGGAGTGGCGCTGAATGTTTTCCTGAACTGGGTGATGATCTACGGCAAACTCGGCTGCCCGATGCTGGGACTGGAAGGCGGTGCTTATGCGACCCTGATCTCAAGAATGGCGATCCTCGGCGGTATGATCGTCTGGCTGCACGGCGATGCGGATCTGCGGAAATGGACGCCCTACCGATGGTTCAAGCGGCCTGTGTTTTCGGAAATTCGCAGATTTCTCGCGATCGGTTTCCCTGCGAGCATCCAAATGTTGACGGAAGTCTCGGCGTTCTCCGTGGCGGGACTGATGATGGGTCGCTTCGGCACGGCGGCGATGGCGGCGCATCAGGTGGCGCTAATGTGTGCGGCGACGGCATTCATGATTCCGCTCGGGCTTTCTATGGCACTGAGCGTGCGGATCGGCACGGCGGCGGGCGCAGGGGAAAGGGAGCGGCTGCGCCCCATCGCGGTATCGGGCTGGTGGATCGGGGCTGCGTATTCGCTAGTCGGCGCGCTGGTTTTCGCGCTGCTCGGGGAATGGATGGCGTCGTTTTTCACGGAGGAAAAACCGGTGATCCGCCTCGCCGCGTCGCTTTTGATTGTGGTGGGCGTGTTCCAGCTTTTCGACAGCATCCAGGTCGGTTCGGTGGCGATGCTGCGCGGCCTACACGATGCGAGGATGCCCGCGCTGATTGGATTTTTCTCCTACTGGATGGTCGGCCTGCCTATCGCGGTGCTGCTTTCCGTGAAATTTGACCTCGGTGCGGTCGGCGTCTGGTGCGGGCTGGCGGTAGGCTTGTTTATTGCCTGCATCATGCTTTCGCCACGCCTTTGGAAAATGACGGTGCCCGCAGTTGCCAACCCGGATCGCGCCTGAGGAGGATGCGCGCTCGGTTGCGGGGGCGAAACTACCCATGCAGCCAACGCGTGGCGATGTGCTCGTGGAGTTGCCGCGTGAGTATGGAAGCAAGGCCTAGGGCACAAAAAATCCACCCCCCAACAGACAAGAGGTGGATCAGCAACCAATATCTAACTACTGATTAGAAAGAATACAGAAGTCCAAGTGCGATACCCAGATCTTTTTCGAGAGCGGAATCACCAACGACTTGCGTTTCAACGGAAAGGGTCGCAGCGACATTTTCATTGATCTGATATCCAACGAAGGCTTCGATGGCACCGACATCTTCGCCTGGCAGAGCACCCGGGCCGCCGAAAGGCAATCCAGATGAGTGCATCGAAAAGAGATGGTTGTATTGCAGACCTCCGAAGAATTGGCCCGAGTGATAGTTGATTCCGATTTCTGCCAGCAGACCTTCGGATGAAACTGTGAAACCTGCAAGATCAAGTCCGAGATACCCATAGCCGATTCCACCGACCAGCGAGAAACCCTGTTCCAACTCGTGGGTGTAATTTAAGAGCAACCGGACGTCTGTGAAGCTGAAGTCGGGAGAAGGGCCGCCAAGCGCACCGAAAGAACCATAGGTTTTCTCGAAGCTTCCATCTACCGAGAAACCGTGCGACAGATCGAAGCCTCCCACGAGATTGAAACCGGTGGTATCTTCCGTGTCGGAAACATTGCCGGGCACGCTGAGTGTCAATTCGTTAGAGCCGCCGCTCACACCCAAAGAAGGGTTGAACCCTGCGGATGTTGGTGAGCTAGCAGTTGGTGCAGTGGCCAGTGTGTCACCAGCATGTGCCATGGCGCATGTGAGGACTGTTGCGGATAGGGTAGCGATGTAGTATTTGTTTTTCATTGTGTTTAGTTGTGTTTTTCGTTAGGTGTTTTTAGTAAGCAGAATGCTTATCGACTTGGACCCGCTTAGTTGATTAGACTTCCAACAGGTCTGATTCCGATCAGGCGCTTGCGTAACCAAAACTGTTACACTTGTTGCCGCCAAAGTGAACGAACACCAGACAAATCGCGGATTTGATGAAAAAAATTCCGGAGGTTGTGGAGTCGGGTGGATCCAGTGGTTTATGGAAACGGATAACCGACCGGCAAGCCCGTCACCTTTTCCAGTTTGATCCCGTAAAGCTCGGCGATCTCCGGAGCTTCGGAGGCGTGATAAACTTCCTGATAATAGACCTCCTTGATGCCGTAGGCGCAGAGCGTCTGCATGCAGGCGGTGCAGGGCATGGTGGTGGTTGCCACGATCTTCGCCTCGCCGCGCTTGAACAGGGAGCATAGGTTGATTTCCGCATGGAGCATGAATTTCTGGCGTCCTTCGCGGTCGGTCCAGAAATCATCGGGTGCGTTGAAGCCGGGCGCGAGGCCGTTGTAGGCGGTGGCGATCACGCGGTTGTCATGGTCGAGCGCGGCGGCGCCCACCTTGCGGTAGGGATCCTCGGAGCGGAGGCTGGCCACTTGGGCGAGAGCCATCGCGTAACGAGGGATGCTGATACGGCTTTCGGACATGGGTGGATTTTCCGAGTTACAAAGCAAACTACAAGGAGAGAAAGCGGGGAGTTGCCACAGGCTGCCGCCACTAGGGAGAGAACCGCACCTATTTCCCATCGAATCAAGAGATAGGGAACTGCGAAGGCGCTAAGACGCAAAGTTTTCTCAGATTGCATTCATCAAAAAACATACATTCCCCTTGTATCTGTTTCGCGTCGCGTGAGGCAGTCTCTCTCAGCGAAGGGAATTTATGGTTGTGCGCGTTTCGAAAAACGGGACATTCAGCCCACATGAGCGAAGCACTACCACCGGCGACCGTCCGCATCCTTTTCCTCGGTGACATCGTCGGCGAACCGGGACGCAGGGCGGTCATCGATCACCTCGCGGAGATCAAGCGCGCACATTCCATCGATTTCGTCATCGTGAACGGTGAGAACGCCGCAGCGGGGAAGGGGATCACGCCAAGGATCACCATTGATCTTCTCAGGGCGGGTGCCGCGGTGGTCACGACCGGCGACCATGTCTGGGATCAGAAGGAAATCGTGGACTATCTCCCCACGGAACCACGACTGCTCAGGCCCGTCAATTATCCGGAGGGCACGCCGGGCGCGGGCAGCGTTACGCTGGAGACGGCGAAAGGGAAAATCGCGGTGGTTCAGGCGCAAGGCCGCACTTTCATGCAGCCGCCGCTGGAAAACCCGTTCCTCGCCGTGGAGGGGGAAGTCCGGCGTTTAAGGGACGAGGGTATCCGGGTGATCGTGCTTGATTTCCACGCCGAGACGACCTCAGAAAAAATCGCAATGGGCAGGATGTTGGATGGCACCGTCTCGCTCGTCGTAGGCACACACACCCACGTCCAGACCGCAGATGAAGACATTTTCCCCGGAGGCACCGGATACCTCACCGACGCGGGAATGTGCGGCCCAGAAGTTTCCGTGCTCGGCCGATGTGTCGAGTCCGTCGTCTGGCGTTTCCGCTCCGGGATGCCGACCCGTTTTCCCATCGCCAGCGGTGCCGTGAAACTTTGCGGCGTGATCATCGAGGCGGACTCCATCTCCGGGCGCTGCCTCCAGATACGCAGATTCGCCGAAATGTATGGCGATCAGGCACCGAAAGTCGCTCCGGATATTGCTGAAAATCCCGCAGAATGAAGGGATTTTAGAAAAGTGACGAAACTATCATATTTTTTTTGACAGGATGCCGCGAATTGCTAATGTCCCGCCCGCTCTTCCCCACCTGCAGTCAGGGGTGCCGCGCCCAGTCCCGGGTTAAACGTGACAGGTCGCGGTTCTTTTGTCGGCACAAGGTCGGGCTCACAACAATGCACATTGCTCGTGTAGCTCAGGGGTAGAGCGCATCCTTGGTAAGGATGAGGTCGGGGGTTCAATTCCCCCCACGAGCTCCATGAACCACAAGAACATCTCCTAAAACATCTCCAAAAACGTCTCAGCGAAACCACAAAGAATATGGCCAAAGAACAATTCCAACGCAACAAG
>CAMCXJ010000035.1 GCA_945883455.1 Prosthecobacter debontii | reverse complement strand
TTCTCCATGATATTTATCACGATCAACAGATCCTCAAAGACGTCATCATTCCGCGTTCATTTATCGAGCAAGCGCGGCATTATCGCCCTGAGTTCCGTGGCATCGACGTCCCAGGTGATATCTACATCCACATTTGTGGTAGCGATCTAATCCGCGACGACAAAGGTGAATGGTTGGTGCTTGAAGACAACGGTCGCTGCCCTTCCGGGGCTTCTTACTTATTAGAAAACCGCAAGGCGCTCAAACGGGTTTTCCCTGATCTTTTCGATACCTCATCGGTCCGTTCGGTCGATTCTTACCCGCTTGAAGTTCTCGAAATGCTGCGCCACATCGCACCGCGCAAATCCGGAAATCCCGTCTGCGTGCTTCTCACTCCAGGCTGCCACAATAGCGCGTATTTTGAGCATTGTTACCTCGCTCGCGAAATGGGTATTGAGATTGTCGAGGGTCGTGATCTCGTCGTGCGCGACAACATCGTTTACATGCGCACCACTCGCGGTCTGGAACGCGTTGACGTTATCTACCGCCGCATCGATGACGATTTCATTGATCCAGTGGTATTCCGCAAAGATTCGGTGCTCGGGGTCCCCGGGATCATGAATGCTTACCGCGAAGGAAACGTCGCGCTCGCGAATGCGGTCGGCACTGGTGTGGCGGATGACAAAGCCATCTATGCTTTTGTTCCTGATATCATCCGCTACTACCTTGCGCAGGAGCCGATTTTACAAAACGTCCCGACGTATCTCGCGGCGAAAGATGATGATTTGCGCTACATTCTCGATCATTTGCCAGAGCTTGTCGTAAAAGCCACCAACGAATCTGGCGGCTACGGCATGCTCATGGGGCCTGCTGCGAGTAAAACGGAAATCGCTGATTTCCGCGAACGTATCATCGCGGAACCGACTAACTACATCGCCCAACCCGTGGTTTCACTCTCCCGCTGCCCGACGTGGTGCGAGGACACCATGGAAGGTCGCCACGTCGATTTGAGGCCCTATATCATTTATGGCGAATCCCCACGCATCGTTCCGGGTGGACTTACTCGCGTCGCTCTCAAGAAGGGCTCGCTGGTTGTTAACTCCTCCCAAGGCGGCGGCAGTAAAGATACTTGGGTTCTGCGCCACTAAATAAACCATCACCCTTTTAAGAACCATGCTTTCCCGTGTCGCCAACACTCTCTACTGGATGGCCCGCTATGTTGAACGAGCGGATAACCTCGCACGCCTCATCGACGTCAATCGCCACCTTCTGTTAGATAACGAAACACTCGGCAGTGATCGGATTGCGGATTTCTGGAGGCCCATCATTCTCTGCACTGGAGATGAGGAGTTATTTCAATCTCTGTATCCTGAAACGCATGGCGAAGACGTCATCCGATTTCTAACAGATGACCCAAGAAACGTAAGCAGTATCACATCTTGCATTGCTCAAGCACGCGAAAGCGCGCGCACGGTGCGAGATCAGATATCTGATGAAATGTGGGAAGAGATCAATGCATTGCACCTTTTTGTTCGCTCCGATGAGGCTGCTTATTTTCTGAAAGAAGCGCCACCTCGCTACTATGAGCGAATACGTCGTTCGGTCGCGACGTTCCTTGGAATCTCGGCGACCAGCCATTCTCGTGATGAAGGTTGGGAGTTTATGCAGCTAGGTCGCCACCTAGAACGTGCGGATAAAACGACCCGTTTTCTGGACACGACCTCCTATCTTCCAGACGATGGGCATGGCAACATTGGGGCCCCTGGCATGTTGCACTGGACGGCCATTCTCGGTTCCTGCGGTGCGCTTGGCGCGTTTCGCTCCGGTCATCATCGCTTCGATGTCGAGGGAGCGCTCAGCTTCTTAGTCTTTTCCAGAAATTTCCCACGTTCCGTCCGTTACTGCGCGGATCGTGTGGACGAATGCATTCACCTCATTTCCGGCAGCCCACGCGGTAGTTTCCTCAACGACGCGGAGCGAGAGAGCGGTAGGCTCTTGGCCGATCTCAACTATGGCAATGCGGAAGAAGCGCTGGCGCTTGGCCTTCACGCGTATCTCGATGGATTGCAAGAACGCTTTAACCTTATCGGCGAACTTGTCTTCGAGACATTTGTTCTGATGCCAGAAATGTTTGAGTCCCAACGCAGTATGCAGCAACGCGGTCATGATGCCGTAACCGCTTGGCAGGAACAACAACAGCAACAGCAATAAATGATGATGATTGCCCGATTGGCGAGGTCGTTCATGATCCAAACCGCCATATGAAGCTCTCTGTTGTCCATCGCACTATCTTCCATTACGGAGGACCTGTCACTGACAGCGTGAACGAGCTGCATCTTGAACCGCGCACATTTCCGTTTCAGAAAACGCTCTCCTCACTGATCCGCGTGCTGCCAGCCACGCGCATGAGCAAATTCCAAGACCTCTTTCAAAACACCACTCACCACTTCGAGATTCAGAGACCGCACCAACATCTCGAAATTGAAAGTCGGATTCGCGTGCATAACTTGCCGCTCGAAATTCCAGAGCAAGCCCGCACAGCAACCAAAGAAGTCTTCCGAACCGCAGCCGTGCGAGATCGCAGCTGGCCTTACCTTAACGAGAGTGCCCGTGTGGTTTTCCGTCCTGAAATTTGGCGCCAAGCTGTTGATATCACATTCGGCCACGATGCTTATTTCGATAAGGCGACCCAAATCATGAATTGGATCCATGCAGAATTCCGCTATGAACCCGGGAGCACGGATGTCACCACGCATCTCGATCAATGTTTTGCCGAGAAACACGGTGTCTGCCAGGATTTTACCCACGTCATGCTCGGGCTTTGCCGCGCCGCTGGGATTCCGGCTCGCTACGCATCTGGCTACCTCTACAACGGCCCGAAAGACCATCTCATCGGCGCCCAAGCCTCCCACGCATGGGCCGAGATCTTTCTCCCTGAGGTCGGCTGGATCGGCTTTGATCCCACCAACAACAACCTCGCCGATGCTCGGTATGTCAAAATCGCCGTCGGCCGTGACTACGAAGACGTCGCCCCCATTCGCGGCACCTACCGTGGTTCCGCCCACTGCCAGATGGAAGTTGATGTGCTCGTGGAGGCGATATGATTATCAAGCATATCCAAAGTATCCAAAGGGGCATATCCAAAGGTATCCAAAGGGATAAACAAAATGAAATTCTCAAGGGATATTTCATCACCGCCTCCCTGATCGCCCTTCTCAAACGCGTTGGAGAGGAAACCGCAAAAGCTACTCCGCGCCGCGCAAAGACCGCAGCGCTTGCCAAGGTGCGCCATTGATCGAATCCATCCGGCTGCCGGCCTCCAATCAGGAAAACCTTTTCCAGCAGGTCGGGATTCGTGTTAGCTCGCCGCGATGAGCGATAAGAAACCGTGTCCGGGCTGCCCGGAAGTGACCGTTGAGCACGAGATCACCGAAGAGGAGATCCGGCGGCAGGAGCGGTTCGAATTGGAGACGGCGGAAGGCTCATGGCTTGCCGGGCCGCGTTCGCGATTGAATGACCTGGTTTCGCTGTTTCGTGTGGGTCTCGATTTCATCCGCGCCTATCGGATCCTGCATTTCGTTGGTCCCTGTGTGACCATTTTCGGCTCCGCCCGGACGAAGCGCGGGACGCGTTACTACGAACTCGCCCGCGAGATGGGCGAGGCTTGTTCGGATCTGGGCTTTACGGTTCTAACAGGCGGCGGGCCGGGCATCATGCAGGCGGCGAATCAAGGAGCCTACGAGTCGGGCGGCACCTCGATCGGGGTGAACATCGAGCTGCCCTTCGAGCAGCAGGTGAATCCCTACGTCCACCGCACGGTGAACATGCGCTATTTTTTCACGCGGAAAACGATGCTGGTGAAATACTCCTACGCCTTCGTGGTCATGCCCGGCGGTGCGGGGACGCTCGACGAGATGTTCGAGACCATGACGCTGATCCAGACTGGGAAACTGAAGAATTTCCCCATCATCCTCATGGGTCGTGATTTCTGGCAGCCTCTGATGGATTTCGTCTATCGCATGGCGGAGGAGGGGACGATCAGCCCGCAGGATCCCGATCTAATCTTTTTCACCGACAGCGTCGAGGAGGCGAAGGCGCACCTCCAGCGCCATGCCGTGAGACAGTTTGGTCTGCGCCGGAAAAAAGTACCGAAGGCGATGCCCGTTCTCGGCGAGCACGCGGTGCGGTGATCAGTGCGGACATTCGAAGACGGTTTCCTTGGCTATGGGATAAAGGGTTTGTCCCGTCTTGGGTTTTACGATGTGTCCGGCAGTGAATGTGCCGAAGGCGGGGAGGACGAGTAGGTTTTCCGTCAGCAGAAAGCAGGGCAGTCTGGATGCACGTCCGGCACGTGGGATTCGACACAGCGGATGCAGATGCCCGGCGATGGTGGGCTGTCCCGCGATGGCCTCGGCGGGATCATGGACAAGCTCGATGGGCGACCAAGCGAGCCGGTTAATCATCGGCAACAGCTCGTGCCGTGCTTGATCGTGATTGCCGCGAACCAGGATAATGTCGGCGTTCAACGAGTCACGAAACGTGGCCAGCGAATCATGCAAGGCGGGGCTGAGGGCGATGCCGCTGTGGTAGAAATCACCAATGATGGCAAGGTGTTCCACTTCATACCGTTCGACCAGGCGGGCGATGCGATCGAGGTCGGTCTGTGACTCGCCTTCCGGGACGGGGATTCCGTGGGCGCGAAAGGTGGCGGATTTTCCGAAATGCACATCGGAAAGCATCAGGGCGCGGCGGGCGGGCCAGAGCACGGCGCGTTCCGCGAGAAGCACCAGATCCTCGCCTGCGAAACGGATACTCCGCGATCCTTCTTCAGGAATGGTTGAGGGTTTCATCGGCTTCTGCATTGAGTGTGGTGAGCATTTCCTCCAATATGGAGGCGGCGTCTTGGGTGGAGATGACGAAGTTCAGGCGTTCCGCCCAGAGTGGAAAAGCCATCGGGGTCAGGCGCTTGAGCTCGATGAGGCGCAGGGGCTTTTCGGAAATTTCATGGAGGACGCGGTGCAGGCGGTCGATCTCGAGGCTACCTTCCAGCATCTCACGGCGCGATTGGTCGAGGAGCAAATTTTCAGGATCGTAGCGTCCGAAAACCTCGAACAACAAGCTGGCGGAGGTTTGGATCTGGCGCATGCCTTTGCGGTCACCGGGCTGCATTTGTTGGATCAATCCGGCCACGCGGGCCACCTCGCGGAAGCGGGTGCGGGAAAGCTCGTGGGTGTTGAGGCAATCCAGTAGGGTCTCTAACAGATTTTCCGGTGAAGCGGCCATCCTGAGCCGTGCCTCGTCGAGCGGTAGAGGGCGGTTGGATGTGAGGGAAAATCCGTAATCGTTCTGCGTCACCTGTATGCTTTGTGAGCTGCCCTCGCTGAGGCGATGCGCGAACAGGGCACCGAGCCCTTCGTTGGCCATGCGGCCGGCGAAGGTATAGAAAAACAAGTGCTCGCCTTGGCGGGAGTGCGCGTGTTCGATTTGCAAAATACGGTCGTTGGGAACCTCGGACCATGTGCGTTGGATGCGCAGCAGATCATTGATCGCCTCGGTTTCCGGGCGGGGTGAGAGGTTCACATCCGCATCGAGCCGGCGGGCGACGGCTTTCGAAAGCTCGGTGGACAAAGGCATTTTACTGCCCGCCCAGATCGGGATTTCACCGCGTGCTTTGCTGCGTGCGCAGGGTTTCACGGTGGCGATCAGCTGGTGAAGGCGCACCAGTTCCAGCAAGCGACCCGCGAAGATGAAGGGTGAGCCGGGTTTGAGCTTGCGGATGAAACCCTCCTCCACGCTGCCGACGCGTTGACCGTTGGAAAACCGCAAGCTGACCGCCGTGTCCGTGGTGATCGTTCCGATGTTCATCCGGTGCAGCTGGATCATGCGTTTGTCCGTGAAGTGGAGAAACCCGTCTTCGCGCGTGACCTTGTGATACTGCGGATAGGCGCGCAGTGCGTCTCCGCCATTGGAGATGAAACCCAGCACCCATTCCCAGTGCGCGGCGGAAAGCGCACGGTAGGCGTAGGTGGAGCGAACTTCCTCAAATAGCTGCGACTCTGCGACACGCTCGCCGATGGCGCAACTGGTTACGTGCTGGATCAACACATCAAGCGGCTGCTCCAGCGGACGCTTCGATTCGATTTCCCTTGCGTCGATGGCATCTTGTGCGGCGGCGAACTCTAACAGCTCAAGCGCGTTGGTAGGAACGCAGAGCAGCTTTGGCGTGCTTCCCGGTTGGTGGCCGGAGCGTCCGGCGCGCTGGAGGAGGCGTGCCACTCCCTTGGGGCTGCCGATCTGGATGACTTGCTCGATGCAGGAAAAATCGAGACCGAGATCGAGCGAGGAAGTGCAGACTACGGCGAGTAATTTTCCCTCCATCAGAAGCTGCTCCGTTTCGCGGCGCTCATCCTGAGCGAGCGAGCCATGGTGGATCGCGATCCGGTCTTTGAGCGACGCATCGGCTTCCAGCAAGGCCTGAAGCCACAGCTCGCTTTGTGAGCGAGTGTTCGTGAAAACAAGGGTTGCCTTTAACCGATGGAGTGACTTCGCGACACGCCCGGCCATCGCCAAACCGAGGTGCCCGCCCCATGGAAACGTTTCCACGCATTTCGGAATCAAAGTGCGGATCCGGATCTCGCGTTTGATCTTTGAATCGACCGAACACATTCGCGCCACGGTGGATCCGCCTAGCACCTGGGCGGCTTGGGATAAATTTCCCAGCGTAGCGGAAACGCCCCAGATTCGTAGGTTCGGTGCCCAATGGCGCAGGCGGGCGAGGCAAAGCTCGGTCTGAACGCCGCGCTTGGTGCCGAGCAGTTCGTGCCATTCATCAACGACCACGCAGGTGAGTTGTCCGAGTTTACTACGGGAATCCTCGTAGGTCAGCATTAGGGAAAGGCTCTCCGGCGTGGTGACGAGCGCGAAGGGCAGGCGTTCACGGAGCTTGGCTTTCCGATGTGATGAGGTGTCGCCGGTTCGCACCGCTACCTCCAGCCCGCTGCCCAGCGCGAGGAGCGGCTGGGCGAGAGAACGCGCCGTGTCCTGAGCAAGCGCCCGCAGCGGAGTGAGCCAGATCACGCGGCAGTCTTGCGGTGCTTCGGTGGCGTCCATCGCTTCCATGACCGGCCCCAGCCAGACGGCGAGGGTTTTCCCGGTGCCTGTGGGCGCATGCAGCAGGCCGGATTTCCCCTCGGCGTAGGCGTTCCATGTTTCCAGTTGGAAATCATGGGGCTTCCACCCGCGTCCGCCGAACAAGCGTTGAATCGTGGGGTGCGGCGCATTCATTCCGTCTCAGACAATTGCCGAAATCACCCCTTCGGTAGGAAAAAACCGCGCTGTTTCTCTGAGATCGGCATGCCGAGTTTTTCCATCGTGGCGAGCATGTCCTCCCAGAGCGCGCGTTTTACGTCGTTGGAGCCGCTGTTTTGCAGCAGGTAGCTCGGGTGGTAGGTGACGCGCGCGGGGAGGCCGGAAAGCTCGTGCCACTTTCCACGCATGGAGCCGACCGTGCCCTCCAGGCCGAGCAAACCTTCCGCCGTCGTCCCGCCGAGGGCGATGATGAGTTTCGGCTGAACCACGGAAATTTCCGCTATGACCAGCGGCAGGCAGGCGGTCATTTCCTCCGGGCTGGGCTTGCGGTTGTTGGTGGTTTGCTTGGGAAGCGACGGGCGGAACTTGACGAGATTGGAAATGTAAACGTCTTCCCGCCGCAGACCCATCGCCTTGAGGATATCGTTGAGTTTCTGTCCCGCCGGGCCGACGAAAGGTTCGCCCTCTTTCTCCTCGTTGTAGCCGGGTGCCTCGCCGACGAGCATGATCTCCGCGTCGGGGTTGCCGGTGGCGAAAACCATCTTTTCCCGCAAGGTGCCGAGAGCGCGGGCGGGCGCCCAGCTCTCCGCCTGTTTCCGCAGGCCCGCGAGCTGCTCCGATTTTCCGCTGCCGGAAACGACGGCGTCCTGTTTCACCAGCGGAGCGGCAGCAGGCGCCTCAGCGGCAGGCACGGCCACCGGTTTCCGCATGCGGATGTAAAGCTCCCGAAGGCCTTCGCGGGCGCTCTCGTCGAGAAAAACATGGCTGCGTCCGCGCGCCTGTTCAGCTTGCAGGAAATCGATGAGGGAATCGACAGATCGGGTCACGACCCATTCGTAAAGGCGCGGCGGGGGCGAGGCAACCACGGCTTCCGATTTTCCCTCTTTTCGCCCTTGCCGCCGTCTTTCCGACCCCATAAACCCAATCCATGTCGTTTTTTCCCGATATCCCACACATTCAGTTCGAAGGCCCCAAGTCCCGTAACCCTTTCGCTTTCAAGCAATACAATCCCGATGAGATCGTCGCCGGAAAAACGATGAAGGAGCATTGTCGCTTCGCCGCCGCCTACTGGCACGTGATGCGCAACGGCCTCTCCGATCCCTTCGGTGGCCCGACCGCACTGATGCCGTGGGACGACCATTCGAACTCCGTGGACAACGCTCTCAAGCGCGCGGATGTGTTCTTCGAGTTCCTCGACAAGACCGGCATCGATTACTACTGCTGGCACGACCGTGACATCGCCCCAGAGCTTGGCGATCTCGCGAAGTCGAATGCGGCTCTCGAAAAAGTCACCGATCACCTCCTAGGTCTCCAGAAAGCCACCGGGAAAAAGCTGCTGTGGGGCACCGCCTGCCTGTTCTCACATCCCCGCTACTCGCAGGGCGCAGGCACCTCGCCGAACGCGGATGTTTTCGCCTACGGCGCGGCCCAGGTGAAAGCCGCGATGGACGGCACGCTGAAACTCGGCGGCGAAGGCTACACCTTCTGGGGCGGACGCGAGGGCTACTCGACACTGCTCAACACCGACATGAAGCGCGAGCTCGACAACCTCGCCAACCTGCTCCACCTCGCCGTGGACTACGCGAAAAAAATCGGCTTCAAGGGTCAGTTCTACATCGAGCCGAAGCCGCGCGAACCCTCGACACACCAATACGATTCCGACTCCGCCGCATGTTTGAATTTCCTCCGCCAGTATGGCCTGATGGATCACTTCAAGCTGAACTTGGAAACGAACCACGCAACTCTCGCCGGTCACACAATGCTCCACGAAATGACCGTGGCGATCGATGCCAACGCGCTCGGCTCAGTGGATGCTAACCAAGGCGATGAACTCATCGGCTGGGACACAGACCAATTTCCGACCGACATCTATCTTACCACCGAGATCATGCTCAAGGTGCTGGAAATGGGCGGCTTCACCACCGGGGGACTCAACTTCGACGCGAAGCGCCGCCGCGAATCCCACGAGCCTTCGGATCTCTTCCACGCTCATATCGGCGGCATGGATGCCTTCGCACGCGGCCTGAAAATCGCCGCCGCGATCCGCGAGGACGGGCGCCTACAGGAGTTCGTCACGAACCGCTACAAGAGCTGGACAACTGGTATCGGCGCGAAGATCGCCTCGAAATCCATCAGCCTCGACGAGGTCAGCTCCTATGCCCTTTCCAACGGCGAGCCGACCCTCGATTCGGGTCGTCAGGAAATGCTGGAGAATTTGGTGAACGAGTTCATCTAATCGTGGCGGCAAACTGAGCACAGCGGAGTTGGACTAACATGAAGTCGCCAAATCTTCTGGTAACCTCACTTGTTTCCACGGCATCGGATCCATTCGGACCCACATAGTGAGGCATGACAGTTACCATGATGGTTCTTCGAGGCCGCGCAGCATGCGCGATCCATCCGCTTGATGGCAAATTTCAAGCCACTCCGTCCGGTCCGGCATGATCGCGGGAAATAGATTCGCCCATTCACAGATTACGATTCCGTTTTCATCCAAGTATTCGTCCCAGCCAAGGGCGATGAGTTCATCGGCGGATTTCAGGCGGTGAAAATCGAAATGAAATACCGGACATTCACCGCCGCGGTATTCGTTAACGATGGCGAATGTGGGGCTGGTGACGGCAGCAGCCGGGTCGATCGCGGTGACGAAGCCTTTCGTCCATTGCGTTTTCCCTGCGCCTAGGTTACCCACGAGTGCGAAGACTGCACCAGGTTTCGCCTTTGCTGCGAAATCCGCGCCCAAGGCCATCATCGCCTCGGGACTTTCTAGTGTGCGTGGTTTCATGTCAGGATTGTGGTTCGAACAGGATTTTACCGTGCCGATCGGTGGCATCTAGCCGGGCTAACGCCGCACGAAAGTTTGCCAAAGGGAAGACGCAATCCACCGCTTGTTTGAGCGATCCGGCAAGAAGGAGCCCCGCGAGTTCCGCATAGATCGCCTCCACCTTTCCCCGCGTTGATTCCTCCATCCATCGCGACAACCACAGCCCCCGGAAACGCATGTCTCCGAAGATGAGCGGGCCATTCGGTATGGTAACCGGTTTTCTGGCCATAGCTCCATAGGTAATGTGGGTGCCGCCGTTGGCGAGGAGTTTCATCAGGCGCAGGGCGCTGTCGCCACCAACCGCATTGAAGGCCAGTTTCGCCTTTTCGGTTCCGAGTATCTCGCGGGCTTGTTCGTAACCTTCCGGCGAGTCCATGCACACTGCGTCGGCTCCCAGGGAAATGAGTTCGGATTCGAGTCCGGCGTTTCTGAGAAAGCATAGAGTGCGGACACCCATACCGGCGGCAAGCTGGATCACGCATTGTCCCACACCGGAGTTCGCCGCATTGAGGACAACCCAATCGCCCTCCTGTAATGTCTCGAAATGATGGAGCAGCAGCCAAGCCGTGGCAGGGTTCACTTTCAGCATGGCGGCCTGCAAGGGATCGATGCCAGCGGGAATGCGAATCAGGTTTTCTCCCGATGTGATGAGATGGCTGGTCCATGCTCCGATCCGTGTGACGGGGATGACTTTGTCGCCGGGTGTAAGTTTCCCCGAGCGGCTCTCGAGAACGGTCGCCACGCACTCCATTCCGGCTAAAGAGGGCATGGTGGGCTTGATACCGTAGGTGCCTTCGATGAAATTTAGATCGGCCGGATTGATCGGCGCGGCATCGATGGCGAGCAGACATTCGCCGTTTTCCAAGGGCGGTATCTCGAACGTTTCTAGGCGCAATACATCCGTGGGCTTGCCATGGGTTTCGAAAGCGAGGCGGTGGCTTTTCATCGGTATGTCAGATTTTTGCTTGGCGAGGCGGTGCGGTAAAGGCTAACTCCGTGCCGCAATGACACGTTCAGCCATCGAGTTATCGATTAAAATCTTCCTCCTCGCACTCATCGTGGTATTTTGCTTCACGGTCTCCGGAGTGCTCGGGATGTTTTCTTGAGTTTTACCACTGCACTGGCAGTTCGATGATCCTGCCGTCTTCCTCGTATTTAATGAAACCATGTTTCATTCCGTATTCGTGGACGAAGCGCGTTACCTTCACGTCGTAGGCGCAGTATTCAGCGATCCTGCGCAGCGGCTCAAACTCGCGGGTTTTTTTGTGCTCCTGCCACCAGCGGATCGCGTCGAGGCCGTCGGCGGATTTCCCGGTGCCGAGCGACGTGGAGGCGACGTTGTCGAGTTTTAGGAAGCGTCCCATGCGTTCCTTCACGTCAAGCATCATGTCGAGGTTGATCGTCTGCTCCTCAAGATTCGGTAGGACATAGGCCTGGAGCACGGGGTAGTCGAAGCCGATGTGGTTCCAGCCTACGACGAGATCCGCCTTGAGCAACTGCGTGGTGAGCGCATCCATGTCCTTCTCGGCGTAGATGACGTATTCGTTGGTGGCGGTGGAGTAGGTGACGGCGACGGACACGCAGAGCTTTGCCTTGTTCGCGTAACCGCCAACATCGCTGATGCTGCGCTGTGTCTCTAGGTCGAAATAGACGATGTTTTTTCCGCTCACAGCGATAGTGTGAACTGCTGCGCCGCAACGTCCAACATCGAAAATCAGTCTGCGAAGATCCGGCAGCTCATGCCTTCGCAAAGTAGGGTCTGATCGCCATCATGCGGGGTGAAAACGGCGCGCGGGCGGTGGGTGCCAGTCAGGCGGGCGAGGGTTTCCGTGTAGCCGGAGATGGGGATTTGGAAATGCTGCACGCCGCGATGGTGGAGATCGTGTGCTGCGAGGAGGACGGGCGCTGCGAAGACCTGTTTCGCGAGAGTGCCGGCTCCGGCTCGGAGCAGCGACTCAGCGCGTTTCGCGAAAGCTTCGGTAGCGGTAAGCGCGGCGAGCTTGAGCAGATTGAGGGCGGCGACGTGGTTCGGCGATGGCTCGGCTCCGTCGTAATCCTCGCGTATGGTCAGGAGTGTTTCTCCGTTCATTTCCGAGGATATCACGTAGCCAATCTTTTCCTCGCTCCATGTCTCACGATCCATCACGGCTTGGAGCTCGACCGCCCAATCCAGCCAGCTGCTGGAGGGATCGGCGGAATGGAGATCGATGATACCCGCGATAAGGAACGCGTAATCGGCGGGAAAGGCTTCCCCGCTGCTGCGCTTGCCGCGATGGCTGCGGTGGAGGATGCCGTCCCAGAGATTTTCACGGATGAAACGGGCAGCGGTGGTCGCGGCACTAAGGTATCTTTCCGATTGGAAAGCGGCGGCAGCTTGGGCGAGGGCGGAGATCATCAGGCCGTTCCAAGCGGTGATGATCTTGTCGTCGCGGTGCGGTATCGGCCGGGTGGTGCGGTAAGCCAGAAGCATGGTGTGGGATGCTGTGAGCGAGCTATCAATTTCATCTTCCGAAAGGCCGAATGCTGCGGCAAGTTTGTCGTTTTCGAGGGCGCGAAAGAGCGTGTTCTGTCCTTCGAGATCGCCGTGCGGATCGCTTTCGGGACGGGCGTTTCCTTCTGCCTCGACCCCGTAAGCCATCGAGAATATCGCTGCGGGCATGGGATCTAACAGCGATGAGATTTCATCTGCCGTCCATGTCCATAACGCGCCCTCGTGTTTGTGGGCGTCGCCGAACTGGCGGAGGCTGTCGGCGTCCTCGGCGGAGTGGAAGGCACCACCGGGATCAAGCATTTCGGAGATCACGTAATCGAGAGTAGACTCAGCTGTTTTACGGAAAAGCACATCTTTGGAGATTTGCCACGCCCCGAGGTAGGCGAGCGCGAGCTGTGCCTGGTCGTAGAGCATTTTCTCGTAGTGCGGGACGTGCCAGTAGGCGTCCACGGAGTAGCGGTGGAAGCCGCCACCGAGATGATCGTGAATGCCGCCCCGCGCGATTGCGCGCAGCGTCTTCTCCGCCATCTCCCACGCCATGTTTCGCTCATCGGAATCCACCGGGAAGCGTTCGTGGAGCTGCATGAGTACGAGCATAATGGTCGGGCGGGGGAACTTCGGTGCATTTCCGAAACCGCCATGATGCGGATCGAACATGCTTTCGCAGGTGTCGAGGTAGTCGCCGAACACGGTTTCTGCGGCCAGCCCGCGCAAGGTGGTCTGCACGGCTGCCTCTTTCCGCAGATGCGCCATGACTCGCTCCGCGCTGCCGAGCACCCTGTCCTTGTCGTCGCGGAAAGCCTCGCCGAGCTGCTCGCAGATTTTCGGAAAGCCCGGCCGACCGAATTTATCCACCGGCGGAAAATAGGTGCCGCCCACGACAGGCAGCGCATCAGGTGTGAGCCACACGCTCAGGGGCCAGCCGCCTTGACCGCTGGTCGCCTGCACGAAGGCCATGTATGTCGCATCGATGTCCGGGCGTTCCTCACGATCCACTTTGATATTCACGAAATGCCGGTTCATCACTGCGGCGATGGCCTCGTTTTCAAAAGACTCCCGCTCCATCACATGGCACCAATGGCAGGTGGAGTATCCGATGGAGAGGAACACCAGCTTGTCCTCACGCTTCGCCTTCGCAAATGCCTCCTCGCCCCATGGCAACCAATCGACAGGGTTCTCCGCGTGTTGGAGCAGGTAAGGGGAAGTTTCCGTGGCGAGCGAGTTCGGCATGGCGAAGGGTAGGGGCGGCAGGGCGAGTCTCAAGGCCGATCCTTAGAAGAGGGAATCCGATATCTGCAGTCAACAAGCTAGCACAATGGAGCGGAGCCCGCTTTGATACGTGAGGGGAGGAGTCCCGCGCCCATGAATTTCAGAGTCAATTGCCAGCTAGAATACACCCTCGACAGCCCCGCCACGTTCTTTTTTGCGTTGAGCGGCGAGGTGGCCGGCGGGCAGCATGTTCTCAGCGAGTCGCTGGTTACCCAGCCTTTCGTGCCGGTCGTGGAATTCAACATCGCGGGTGGGATGAGCCGCATCACTCGGATCAGGACGTTGAATCCGGGCACCTTGAGCCTTTCCTATCAAGCGGACATCAGCACCTCCACACGGATAATCCCGGTCGGATCCATCGCGGCCGATGAGCTTGCCGGTTTGGATCCCGTCGCCGTTCCCTTGTTGTTTCCCAGCCGCTACTGCCAGTCCGACCTCCTGCGCCAGCACGCGCAGGATTTGTTCGGCCATCTGCAACATCCCTACGAGATCGCCGCCGCCGTGAGCGATTGGATCTATGAAAACATCGCATACGTCAGTGGCAGTTCCGGCGAGACCTCCTCGGCGCTGGACACCTTGGAAGGCCGCCGCGGCGTTTGCCGAGATTTCTTGCATCTGGGAATCGCGTTCTGCCGCGCCATGAATGTGCCTGCGCGCTACATGAGCTGCTACGCATGCCAAATGGAGCCGCCGGATTTCCATGCTTGCTTCGAGGCCTTCGTCGATGGCCGGTGGTTCATCTTCGACCCGACACGGCTCGCATCCCTCAACGGCCTCATTCGTATCGCTACCGGGCGGGACGCGGCGGACACGGCAGTCTGCACGATTTTCGGTAACCCCGAGCTGACCCTAAGTGCCGTCTGGTGCATCAGCACCGATACCTCTTTCATTCCCATTACCCGCGATGATCTTGCCTGGCACAATGAGGCCATCTCGCTTCTCTAACAAAACCCGTAACCATGAAAATCTTCGCTAGCCCCGCCCTCCTCGCCATCATCAAACAGAAAGGCAAAGTTTAAAGCCATGTCAGCACCTCCGCGTCACTTCATCGATTTCACCGTGCCCCAGCGAGAGGATGGCAGCCCGTTGGTCAACTGCTCCCAGCCGGGGGATTATGAAACCTATGTTCACTGGTTGGCAGACTACCTTCATGCGGCGGAACTGCCGCTATCTCCCATCCAGCAGGAATGGCTGGGGCGATTCCAGGGTGCGCCGACGGATCTCATTTTTCAATGCTCGGACTCGTTTGGTTACGACGCGGATTGGCTTGAGGGTATCGACAACCACATCAAGGAAGGACTGAGCTATCAGGAGTTCAGGAACTACATGGAGCCTCATTGGCGGGAGTGCAACGAGGATTACAAAGACCTGGAAGACCAATGGTCATTCGAGGATTATCTCGCCATCACGGAAGAGGGTTGCGACGCCCGCAAGCATGAAATCGAACAGATGGGCGATGACAGCCCCTATTGGAGCCATGCAGATA
>CAMCXJ010000034.1 GCA_945883455.1 Prosthecobacter debontii | reverse complement strand
ATATTTCGGTCTTTCTGTCCTCTGGATTCTGGCCTCTGGTCTCTGAATTCAAGACCCAGCAGCCCGCTGCCGCACCGCCTCGAAAAGGCACACGCCGGTGGCGACGGAGACGTTGAGGCATTCCACTTTTCCGGCCATCGGCAGCTTGGCGAGGAAATCACAGTTTTCCTCGGTGAGGCGGCGCATGCCTTTTTCCTCTGCGCCGAGCACCAGCGCGAGCGGGCCGCGCAGGTCGAGTTCGTAGAGTGTTTTCTCCGCGCGGTCGGAGGTTCCCACGAACCACACCCCGGCTTCCTTGAGCTGTTCCATCGTCCTCGCGAGATTGGTCACCTGCACAAAAGGCACATGATCCGCCGCGCCTACGGACACGCGCCGCACTGTTTCCGTGATTCCCACCGCCTTGTCCTTCGGCGCGATCACGGCATGCACGCCCGCACCGTCCGCCGTCCGCAGGATCGCCCCGAGGTTATGCGGGTCCTGCACGCAATCGAGGATCAGCAGGAAAGGGATTTCCGTTTCCGCCACCAGCCGCAATAGGTCGTGCTCATCGAGCGCCGGCGCGGGCGTCTCCTCCACGAGCTTCACATGGCGGTTCTCCCGCGCCTGCCTTGTCTTGTCCCCATGGCTTCTCTCGCCGAAGTTTTTCCGCTTCACGGATCGAGAGGAAACGTTTTGAGCCCGGAGTTCAATGGCGAACATCAGGCGTGTAGCGGGCGGCGGGCGGGCGACCGGGAGCTTAGCCTTCAGGGGCGCATGTTGGGGTCGTAGAAAATGCGCACGTCTGCCTCTTTCGTCCCGAGGAGCTGCTGGGCGCGGCGGAGGGCGTCGCGGGTGGAGATGTTCGGGTTCGAGGGCATGGTCAGAAAAATGTTGCTCTCGCCCTGGGTCCGATCGGCCCCTTGCTGGAGGGTTTCCAAAATCCCCGAACGTTTGAGCACCTTGTAAACGTCCTTAGTCGCGCCGGAGATGAGCAGGTGGAGGCCTTTGCGGCGCATGAACTCGGCCAGATCCTCCAGGGCGAACACGCTGGTCGCGTCGAGGTGGCGGGCGTTCTTCAGGCGCAGGATGATCACCTTGATCGCGGGATCCGCGACGATGCGTTGGATCTGCGTCCGGAACAACTCCGAGGCGCCGAAAAACAGGTCGCCCTCGACGTGCACGATGGAGATCGCGGGGATGGGGCGCGCGCGTTTGCCCTCCCTTTCGCGCAGCTCACCGGTCTCGTTGAACTCGTATTCCGTCAGGTAGGGCTTGCTGGCTTTCCTGAGAAAAAGGGTGATGGAAATGGCGACGCCGATGAAGATCGCGACGTGCAGCGGGGCGAGCAGGGTGGCGAGGAAAGTGACTACAATCACCAACGCATCGTCCCCCGTGGAGCGCAGGCAGATGCGGATCTGGCGGATGTTGAAAAGTGAAAACGAAATCGCGATGACCAGCACCGCGAGTGCCGCCTTGGGGATGTGGTCGATGAGGTTGATCCCCGTTTCCCCGGACCAGGCGATGAGGATGACGAGGATCAGTGTGAAAAGCCCGGTGTAAACGGGAGCCGCCTTGGTGGCCGCTCCGGATTGGACATTCAGCATCGAGCGCGTGAGCGAACCGGACGCCGGCATCCCGCCCGCAAGCGCCGAGCCGAGGTTCGCGTAGCCGATGGAGAGCATGTCCTGGTTCGGGTCGAGCCGGTCGCCGGTTTGTGAGGCGATCGACTTCGCCATCAGGGTGTTTTCCAGCGAGGCTAGGAAAGCGATGGCGAGCGCGAGCCCCAGCAGGGCGGAGATGTCGTTAAAAATCCCCTCGCGCACCAAATGGGGCCAGGCCGGCATCAGCTCCGCGAAGCCGAAGGTGGTAAACGTCGCCTCCCCGGCGAAGGGGCCGACGTCGAAATGGATCAGCGGGCCGAAGAGCGCGGAGCCTAGGACGAGCGCGATGGAGAAGGCGGGCCACGATTTTTTCCATTTCCGGACAGCCAGATAGATGAGGAGCGTGACCGCGCCAATGGTGAGCGGCACCCAATCGGTGCGCGGCAGGGAGGTGATAAGCTCCCAAACGAGGCCGAAAAATGTCGCGGTTTTCTCGGAATCCACGTAGGCGTCAAGGCCGAGCAACGGCTTGAGCTGGTTGCCGATGATGAGCACCGCCGCGCCCGCCATGTAGCCGACGAGCACGCTGCGAGAAACGTATTGGAGCAGGTCCGCCACCTTGAGTGTCGCGCCGATCACCGAGCAGATCGCGATAAGCAGAACCAGCAGCGGCAGCAGCTCGGGGATGCGGGATTGCATCCCCGGGTTCACCGAAAAGAAGCTGAATAGCATGAAGGCCGTCGCGTTCGTCGGGCCGGGGACATTGAAGCGCGAGCTAGCGAAAAACGGCGCGATCATCGCAGCCACGGCCGCGCTCACCAGCCCATAGACCACGTCCAGGCCGGCGATGGCCGCGTAGGCGATGGCCTGCGGCAGAGCCAGCAGCGTGACGTTTCCGGCCGCCCGGATGTCAGCGGCGAACTTGTCGCGGGAATAGGCATTGACCGGTCCCGCCCGGGGCAGGAAATCGATCTGCCCCGTGGCGAAATACCCCCGAAGCTGGCGGGAGGCTTTTTTGATGAATTGCCAGGAGATCATGCCATTTCCCCAAGCTTACCTGAACCGCGCCCTCCTGAACAGGTGCAAGCCGAGCAGGCCGCACAAAACATTCGGCGCCCACAGCGCGAGGGTGGCGGCGGTATCGCTTTCGAAGCCCTCGGCGGCCAGCATGAAAAGGTAATAGAGCATCCCGATCCCGAGGCTGAGAACGAGCCCGCCCGAGGTGTCCTTGCGCCGGGCTTTCATACCCAGCGGAACAGCCACGCAGGCGAAAGAAAGGCAGGCCAGCGACAAGCTGTAGCGCTTGGTGATTTCCGCACCGAGCTCGACCCGCTTCTTTTCCGGTAGGTCCGGATTCTCCGCGATGTAGCGGCGGATCTCCGGGTTTGTCATCGCCGAAGAACGCACCTTGCGGTATTGTACGGATCCGAAATCAAAGAGCCAAGGCTCGGCCTCCCGTGCGAACGCGAATTCGGATGTGCCATCTTCTCCTTTCGCCTCGATGAACGCGTCGATGAGCTTCAGTCGCAGTTGCTTTTTTTCCTCATCCACGACCAGCGATACCTCGCCGGCATGGACATAGGCTTCGGCACGTGCCGCCACTCCGTTGTCGCCGTTGGAAACTTGGTAAAGGTGAAAGCCTTGCAGCGAATCACCCACGCGTTTCTCGACGAAGACTTTTTGGTTTTCGAAGCGGGACTGCACAAGGCCCGGATTGAGGAGGGAACGCGGGTCGCGCTTCACCTGCTCGTAAAGCATTTCCGTGAGCGAGGCCTTGGCGAGCGGGACAACGTTCACATTGACCCAGGCGCAAAGCCCCGAAAGCAGCGCGGCGATCACGAATACCGGCAGCGCGAGCCGCACGAGGCTGATCCCCGCGACACGGAAAGCGGTGATCTCGTTTTCTCCCGAGAGCCTGCCGAACACCAGGATCACGGCGGAAAGGAAGCCCCATGGGATCGTAAACATCAGCGAGAACGGCACCACGTTGAGGATGAAGCGGAAAACCAAGCCGGGGGGCGCGTGTTGCTCAACGAGCAGAGGGCGCACCTGCTTAAAGAGGTTCCCCATCACCAGCACGAGGCTGAGCACCACGATCGCATACAAAGTCCCCACAAGGACTTGCTTGGCGATGTAGCGGTCGGCGAGGCGCATGGCAGAGCCTCACGACCCGCCTGCGAAGTTGCAAGTGGCAAGATGGCGGCCTCGCCGAAGTTTGGGGTTTGCCACAAGCTGTTTCCGCGTAGCCTGCGCCCATGCACGCGGTGCTTATCATCGAAACCTCCACCGAGGCGGCCTCGGTCGCGCTCGCTGTGGATGGCGAGATCGTCGCGGAAAAAAGCTTCCTGAGCGACCGCCGGCACAATGCGCTGCTCTTCGCGCCGCTGGCGGAGATCGTAAGGATCCACGGCGGGAAATCCTTCGACGCCGTCCTGGTGGGTAGCGGGCCGGGCAGTTACAGCGGCACCCGGGTGGGCGTAGCGGCGGCGCAGGGAGCCGCTCTGGTGGCGGGCTGCAAAGCGGTGGCCATACCCTCCATTCTCGCCGTGCCCGCGGCACTTTCCGGCGGCAAATGCCTCGTGGTGGGAGACGCAAGGCGCGGCTCTTTCTGGCTAGCGAACATTGACCAAGGCCGGCTGTCCGGCGGGCTCACTTTGACGGATGCGTCCGGGCTGGACTCCGCCCTTCGTCTCGCGGGTGAGGCGGCGGTTCGCGTTTCCTCGTCGGATCGATTTGTTGGCCGCGAGATCCCGTTCGCCCTGCCCTCCGCGGTCGGGCTGTGGCAGGCGTGGCACAATGCCACGCCGCAGGATCGCGCCATCTGGGCCGGGCGCACCCCGCAGCCGATCTATCTCGCCCAGCCGCATATCACCGCTTCCAAGAAGGCAACCTACGGGCGGCAATGAGGCAACACGAACCTCGCAGCCTGCCCGGACTCTTCCTTGATGTTTAAAGTTTAAAATTTAAAGTTTCCCCCATGCGTTGCTTTTACTCCGAGTCCCTTGAGCTTGATCTGCCGAGCGGACACCCGTTTCCGATGGAGAAATTCCGTGTTTCCAAGGAGATGCTTCTGCAGGGGGGCATCCTAAGGCCGGAAGAGATCATCGAGGTGAAGGCGGTGGATTTCCACCACATCCTGCGCGTCCACGACCGAGCCTACATCGAGAAAGTCCAGTCGAACCTCCTTGGCCGCAAGGAGCAGATCCTGCTCGGGCTGCCCGCCTCGCCAAACCTTTTCGCCCGTTCCGCCACCGAGGTGGAGGCCACGCGGCTCGCTTGCAACGCCGCTCTCACCGATGGCGTGGGCGTCTGCCTCGCGGGCGGCACGCACCACGCCTTCCGCGGCCATGGCGAGGGCTACTGCGTTTTCAACGACATCGCCATCGCCATCCGGGATCTCCAGGATAAGCGCCCGGGCATCAAAGTCATGGTCGTCGATACCGACGCGCACCAAGGCAACGGCACCGCCTCCCTCCTTGGCGATGATCCACGCGTTTTCACCTACTCCATCCACGTCGGACGCAACTATCCCACGAAAAAAGTCGCCTCCACCCTTGATGTGGAAACCGTCCGCTATGTGGAGGGCGAGATGTATCTGCAGGAGCTTTTCCGAACGCTGGCGGACTCGCTCGACAAGTTCTCGCCGGATCTCGTCATCTGGATCTCCGGCGCGGACAACCACCGCAACGACCGCTTCGGCCAGATGCACCTTTCCCTCAATGACATCCAGCGCCGCGACGAGGTGCTGCTGCGCGCCATGATCAAGAACCGCATCCCCGTCGCCATCCTCTACGGCGGCGGCTACAACCGGCAACCCGAGTTCACCGCCAAACTCCACCGCAACACCATCGCCACCGCGAAACGCCTCGCTGCCGAATACCGCGGACTTTGAAAGCGGGCCCAGATGTGTTAGACCGCCTGCCAGAAGTCCTTTCATATTGAATCGTGGCTGGCGATTCCCCAAGTGTGTTCGTGCACCCTCGATGGCGTAGTCCACGACCTCGGCGCCGGGACTCGAGTTGATGATCGCCTGATATGCCGGAAAATGCGTTCGATGCCTCCCACGCATCGGAGCGAGCAGGGAACCCGCCAACACAAATTCCATAAGCCGGGAGCCAACCCTCGCTCCGGGCTTGTTCAACTAAGGGCGCAGTCGAATGGGTTCGTTATCACTCACCCATTCGCAGCACCCTTTATTGTTATGCGTCTTTATTTAAGCTGGAATCATCTCAAACTCCACTTTGTCACTCCCAATTTTTGATCTAGCGTGCTCCAACGTGATGCCTACGACATTACCCTGAGCATCGTAATCAAGGATCGTGTTATCATCGAGATCACGGGTGTCAGTCACCTCGGTTGCACGAAGCTCGAAATAAAGCGTGTCGGTGTCTTGGAAATATCTAGCCTTCATCGGTCTTAAATCTGCGGTCAAAAAATGCGTTGTGAACTGTTTCTCCGTCTTCGAGAACTATAACCCTTAGAAATCGGTTGTCCATCTCTGAAATACTTGCCCAAAGCCGAATTCGTCCATCTGGCTGGACGACGCGTGTAGCTGGGGAGGTCATTACTCGCTCAATCCATTCATCCGTAATCGCAGCCCGATCAGCACGCAGCTTCATCGAACGAAAATATGCGGTAGTCTTCACACGGCAACGCTGCCTCCGGACTACCGCTGGTGCGAGAAAATTTCTACATAACGTTTGATGTGCGCCCACCGGCGCGATTGAAGGGATGTTGAAAATGAAATTGAAAAGCTTCTGGCCGGTTGGTGCGTCATGACTTGTTTCGCTTAGATTTCCATCGCATAACTCAGTGCTGCGCGCACGTCATCCATTGCCTTACCGTAAAATGTTCCGATTGGTCCCTGTAGCTCGTGATGCTGAACAGCTTGTAAGCCCTGCACATTGGCATAGCTCTTTATCCGCAGAAAGGGCCTTGATGGCAATTCTACCTCGTACGGTGAATCTCGATATGCGGATGTGATCGGCACACAAAGACTGAGCGCCCTCGGCGGGTTGGAATCCTCGCGTGATACGACCAACATCATCCGTACCTTGCCACCGGCACCAAGATCAACTCGATATACTTATCCCGGCTTAGTCGTCATAGCATGTATCAAGTGCTGCTTGTCTTGCCGTCGCCGAACGCAAAATATCCGAATCAGATGGGATCTCTACTGCGAAGGGCAAGCCACGCCGCATCTTCACCTGCGTAAGGAACATCCGAATCGCCTCGGTGGTCGAAATACCCAGGCAATCAAATACATTCTCCGCTTCCTCCTTGAGGCGCGGCTCCACTCTAGCTCGGACAACTGCTTCTTTCATAGCTCGAATGTAGCGCATTCGGGCTACGGCGCAATGATTATTTTTAGCAACGTCAAAGAGCACGCAACCCTAACAGCGGGGGCGAGCGTCGATGACGGGGTTGATGTTGAAACTACGGGTGAGCATGAAAACAAGGCGGCTGATAGGGATTGCTGTGTCTTGGCTTGTTGTGCTTCTGTTATCTTCTTTGTAGTCCGTAGCGAGGATTGCGGTGATGGTGCCGTATCACCATGACTCGATTGCACTCAAGACGTTCTTCAAATAGAATGTGGTATGGAAACCGTTTGAGATTGCTCCTTCTTCTCCCGCTTGGGTCGAAATGATGTCTCTCGGGATACTGCTCAATGTATTCGATTGCATCATCAATCTCCCTCCAAAACTTGTCACGCAACTCATCGGATACCTCCGCATACATCGCAGCGATATCACGCGTATCCTTCGCTGCACTGGGATGGATGATAAGTGGCTTCATGCTGCCGCTCATCGCCCGCAAAGCTTGCGGAATTCCTCCTTGGTCACACCAAGAACGGCTCCAGAGTCCATCTCCTCAGACCGCTGATCGACCTCTTCATCGTCAACCCAGTAGTGGGTGTCATCGAGGCTCCCAAGGAGTAAAACGGCCAATTCCGCCCGCTCAGGCTTAGAAAGACCTACTACAGATTCTCGTATTTCGGTAAATGTGCTCACGGGATTAGGCTACTTTGTCCTGCTCAGATTTCCAGTTTGATTTTTTTGCACAACGTCAAAGAGCACGCAACCCTATCAGCGGGGGCGAGCGTCGATCACGGGGTGGAGGTTGGAATTACAGTAGATCATGTAAACAGGGCGGCTGATAGGGGTTGCTGTGTCTCGTCTTGTTAGCCTTCTTCATTTCTTAGTGGGGTAGTGCGTCTTCCGAGATTGATGCCGAAGTATGCTAGGCAATTGAGTAGCAACAGTGTTGCGCCTGCTTCATCGATGTTGCCGAGCACGGGGAAATTGTCCGGGATAAGCTCAATCACGCCCGCTCCAATATTCGCCAAGTATGCGGCCGACAGCAGGCCGATCAGCAAAACGAATGTGCCCTTGATCGCCCTCATGGGATAACCTCGCTCTTCGTCTCAAACGAATACTGATTCTGGAGAGGGGCAAGACGTTCGAGCAGATTCTCGGTGGCGGTCTCCATCAGATCCGGATCAAGGGCCGCCTTGCGTGCTTGCCGCAAGAGCTCGTTCTGCGCGGACTCGCGCTCCTCTGGCTGAATCTTATTCCACCATCCACCCTCGTCCTTAAGAACGTGGAGCTTGGTCAACTCGCACGAAATAATATCGGGGTCTTTGTGTCGCAGAGTGACGGTCCGGCCATCCTCGGAGATGACCATGCTGAATGAATCATCCAAAGGAAATCCGGCCTTCGCGGTGAAATCACCCTTCAGTTCGAGGAGCTTGGTGCTGCCGGCCCATGTCGCCTTGTAGGTGTAGGTGTGCTGAAATGACTTCGAAGCTGTCACAACTTCAGTCTCTTTGGTGGCTGGTCCATGGACAGTAGAAGATCCAATGATCACCTTCGGCTCGAACTGCAACGCCTGATAGATGTCCTTGCCGCCTCGCTTCAGAAGGTCGTAACCAGAGTTAGCGGCTTCAACCACGCCGTCTTTGGTAGCTCCCGCTACCTCTTTTGGACCTTTGTAGATCAGAAAGTAAACGCCGCCAAACAATGCTACGATAACTAAACTGATTGCGATTCCGATGGCTAGGTGTGGGTGGATTTGCTTTGGTTCATATTCGTTTCTTGGCTAACAGTGTATTAGTTCTAATCATAACGATATCAGTTGGGTTCAATCGGTCAAGAAGATTTGAAATCGAATTTTAACGTATTCAGGATGAGCGTGTTATGGAATCTATTTTGTTTTTATGATTTCTTGGATCGCTAAATTTTAAAGGAAAGAATGATCTAACAGAAATCGCTATCCGGCTGAGCTGATCTTTTGGAACGTACGAAGGTCAGGTAATCCATGGTTAAATTTTTCTTGTCAATGGCAACTAAACTGATGAACAGTGTTCAAATGAATGATGAGCATCCACCCGCGGTTACAAGAAAGTTACAGTTCGATTGGAGGAAGGATCTGGAAGCCTCGCGCGACCTGATGCGCCGTGATATGGACGCCTACGGCTATGTCCTGAGCTGGATCGAGGACTGGCGGGTGCAGCGCGATCTGCCGCCGGGCAGGGAAACGATGGAGGCATGGTGGAGGGAATGCGCCAAGAAGAAGGAACAACCAGCTTGGCGGCTGAGGCAGTGGAAGGATGCGATCGTGTGGTATCTGAACTGGCTGGAGCTTTGCCGGAAGAGCGGAGGAACGGGCAAGAGCAAGACGGAGCTGATGGGGTTGGAGGGGAAGCTCGAGGAGATCTACAAAACCCCGGCCTTGTTGCAATACGGCGGGGGTCTGCGCTTGCAGGAGCTGGTTCAATTACGCATCAAGGATGTGGATTTGAAGAACATGACACGCCGGCAACTGGAAGATTGGCGGATGGACTTTGAGGTCTCGCCCTTTTTCAGGAACTCTGGTCTGGACCCGTCTTGCTCCTTTACTTCACCCGTCCGCTTCCGTTGACTTTTTGGAAATGTCCCACGCCCGTTTTCTCGCCCTGCTTTGGGTCGCCCCGTTGTTTACGTTATCGCTGCGCGCGCAACGGGAGGAGGGTGGTTCGCTTCTTCCCGCGGGTGCCGTGGCTCCGCCTGTGGATTTGATCCAGCCGGTGCCTGCTCCGGAAATTCCCTCCGGCGGCGTGCCCCTAGGGCCTGCGCTTCCGGAAAACTTGAAGATCGCTAACCAAGGCGGCACCATCGAAGGCAACCTAGACGACGGTATCCGCTTCGGCGGCCCCGTGAAGGTGCAAGGCGACAACGGCCTCGAGATTTTCGCGGACCGCGCGAACCTTGATCTCAAGGAACAATCGGTCACATTTCAGGGCAACGTCTCCGTTTACCAAGGCAACTTGCTGCAGCGCGGCGAGCGTGCCGTTTATTTCTACGAGACCGGAACGCTCGATGCTTCCGGCTTGCGGATCTCGATGGATCCGATCCTCCTGGAAGCGGGGAAATTCACTGGGAAATCCGACGGTGGCAGGACGGTCTTCGTCGGCGAAAATGCGGGCATCAGCACCCATGATGTGGAGGATCCCAACTACTGGGTGCGCTCCGACGTAACGACGGTTTACCCTGGGGAAAAAGTCACCTTCAAGAACCTGAAGCTCTACGCGGGTGATACTCCCGTATTCTGGTTGCCCTACCTCAGCCAGCCGCTCGATTCGGAGCTCGGCTATCATTTCGTGCCGGGCTCACGATCCCATTGGGGGCCTTTCCTGCTCAATACCTACGGCATCATGCTCGGCGGCGATAGTAACCCTCTAACCGGCGAAAACGAGGACGCGTGGCTGCTTTCCCGCTGGCGCTTCGACCTCCGCGCCAGCCGTGGGGTGGCGGTCGGCCTCGACCTGGTGGACACCCGCGAGGAAAGCCGTGATGAGATCTCCGGTCTGAGCCTTTACTATCTAAACGACAACGACCCGCGTGATACCCGCACCGGAATCCCGCGGTTCGGGGTCGATGAGAACCGCTTCCAGATCCGGCTCAAGGATCGCAAGGAACTTGAGTTTGCGGACGATGCGGACTGGCGGCTGGACACCAATCTCACCTACCTTTCAGACCAGTATTACCTCGAGGACTTCGCACCGGACATCTATCGCACGAACCCCGCACCCGACAATACAATCGGGCTCTACCGCCGCGACGACGAATCGCTGCTTTCGATTTTCGGGCGTTTCCGCGTGAACGATTTTTACCGGGCCGATACGCAGAGTCCCGAAATCGCCTTCGACCAAGTGAGGTGTCCGCTTTTTGGCTTGCCGCTGCAGCATGAGGGGCAGACTTCCTTTTCCGTCCGTGGTGTCGAAGCGGGCGATGTGATCCGCAGTGGCATTATCAATCCCCTGCTTGCGCTACCGGCCGGAGATCCGCAAGTGCCCGGCTTGCTAGTCCAGCTCAATGGGTATGAGCGTTCGCTCGTGCAGAAGATCCGTGCGCTGCCGCCCGGCGATCCCCGCATCCCGGCGCTTCGCTCGCAGCTTCTGGACACGGGATTTAATCGCTTCCACAGCAACCATTCCTTTTCCCTGCCTTTCTCAAACGGTGATTGGTTCAGCTTTAATCCCTACGTCGGCGCGGCATACGCCCACTATTCCTCCGTCCAAAGCCCGGCAGATTCGGATGCCCGCTTCATGTTCCACGGCGGCGCTGAGGCGGCGGTGAAATTCTCCAACGATTACGGCACCGCCAACGACTCCCTGCCGGGCATCCGCGGCCTGCTCCACGTCATACAGCCCTACACCGCGCTGTCCTTTGTCGCTGTGGACGAACTTGACCGCGATTACCCGAAGATCGACCGCCTGACCTTCACCACCCGCCCGAGGCCGTTGCAAACCACGAGTTTCACCGCCATCGATGAAGTGGAGAGCTGGAACATCCTGCGCTTCGGTGCGCGGAACCACCTCATCACCCGCCGCGACGGACAATCGCTCGAATGGCTATTCATGGACACCTACATCGACAGATACATCGATGACCCCGAAGGCAACCGCGAATGGTCCAACCTTTACAACGACATCCGCTGGCAGCCGCTGCCATGGCTCAGCCTCGATCTGGAGACACAGTTGCCGCTCTTCGATAGCGGTTCGGGTTTCTCGGAAATCAATTCCCGCCTCCGCTTCATGCCCTGGCAGGACATAGAGGTCTCCCTCGCCTACCGCCAGCTCAACAATCACCCCGTCCTACTCGACTCCAACCGCATCGCCCTCGGCACCTACCTCCGCCTCTCGGAAAACTGGGGCATCGGCACTCAGCATACCTTCGAGATGGACGACAGCACGCTTGAAATCCAGCAATACACCTTGCACCGCGACTACGGGAACTGGGTCGGGGGGATGGGCGTCACCCACCGCGACAACCGTTTCGAGGACGAGTTTAGCGTGATATTCAGCCTCACGCTGAAAGATTTTCCCACCGCCTCCTTGCCTTTCAAGCTCGATGCGGAATAGTCCGGCGCCATGACTATCCAGCCGAACGATCTCCTCGCCGCCCTCCGCTTCCGCTACGCCACCAAGGCTTTCGATCCCGCGCGGAAAATCCCCGCCGAAACCTGGGACGCCTTCGAGAAATCCCTCGTCCTCACGCCGTCCTCCTTCGGCCTCCAGCCGTGGAAATTCTTCGTCGTGGAAAACCCCGAGATCCGGGAAAAACTCAAGGCAGCCTCCTGGAACCAACCTCAGCTTATTGACGCCTCCCACCTCGTCGTCCTCACCGCCCGCACCGATCTCACCCAGGCCGATATCGACTCATGGATCGCCCGCCTTTCCGAAATTCAAGGCACCCCGATCGAGGCGCTGGCGGGGCTTTCCGGGATGATCTCCTCCTTCTCCTCCGCCATGACCCCTGCCGAAAAGCAGGCATGGAACACCCGCCAGGTTTACATCGCGCTCGGCCAGCTCATGACCTCCGCCGCCGTCCTCGGCATCGATTCCTGCCCGCTCGAAGGCATTTCCCCCGCCGACTACGACACCATCCTCGGCCTCCCTGGCACCGGCTACGCCACCGCTGTCGCCTGCGCCCTCGGCTACCGCTCGCCGGAAGATAAATACGCCGTGGCACCCAAAGCGCGGTTCCTGGACGCGCAGGTCATCGAACACGTGTAAGAAGCGCCGCGCCTCCGGCCGGCTATCCTCTTAGAACGTTTGCACAAAGACTGTGCTTTGATCTGAAAGGATGGACAAGATCCCTCTTCAACAGCCTGGGGCTGGAATGCTAGGGACGCCCCGAAGGCCGTTATTTTTTCTTCTTCTCCTTCGCGGCGTCGAGGGCTTCCTTGACCTTGATTTCGAGGGATTCGTAGAGGGCGGGGTCGGCCTTGAGAGCGTCCTTGGCGGCGTCGCGGCCTTGGGCGAGCTGATTGCCGTCGTAGGAGAACCAGGAGCCGCGTTTCTGGATGATCTCCATTTCGAGGGCGAGGTCGAGCAGCGAACCCGTTGAGGAGATGCCCTCGTCATACATGATATCGAACTCGGCCTCGGTGAAAGGCGGTGCTACCTTGTTTTTCACGACCTTGATCTTGGTGCGGCTGCCGATGACGGTACCGTCGGTGGATTTGATCTGGCCGATGCGGCGGATATCGACGCGGACGGAGGAGAAGAATTTCAGAGCACGACCGCCGGGTGTGGTTTCCGGGCTGCCAAACATCACGCCGATTTTCTCGCGGATCTGGTTGGTAAAGATACAGACGGTCTTGGCCTTGGAGATGAAGGAGGTGAGTTTCCGCATCGCGGCGCTCATCAGGCGGGCTTGAGCGCCGACGGTGGAATCTCCGATCTCGCCGTCGAGCTCCTGCTTCGTGACGAGGGCGGCGACGGAGTCGAGCACGACCACGTCAATCGCATTGGAGCGGACTAGCGCCTCGCAGATTTGGAGGGCTTCCTCACCGGAGGAGGGCTGGGAGACTAGCAGGTCGTCGAGGTTTACACCGAGTTTGCGGGCGTATTGGGGATCGAGTGCGTGCTCGACATCGATGAAGGCGGCAAGACCACCGCGCTTCTGGGCTTGTGCGATGGCAGTGAGGGTGAGGGTTGTTTTGCCGGAGGATTCTGGGCCAAAGATTTCCACGATACGCCCGCGGGGAAAGCCGCCGACGCCGAGCGCGCGGTCGATGAGGAGGTTTCCGGTGGGGATCACATCGATGTCCATGCGATGTGCATCGCCCATCCGCATGATGGCGGACTCGCCGAATTCCTTCTGGATTTGGGAGATTGCTAGATCGAGGTTCCTTTTCCGTGCATCCTGGATTTTCTCCGCCGCCGTTATTTCTGCTGCTGTTTTTGTAGCCATGTGCGGAAGATGGAGAACCAGTGACCCGGTGGCAAGAAAAAAGATGTTCACCGGAACAAAAAAAAGAGTTTTAAGTTTTTTGCCAGAAGTCCGGTATGGATCAGGGAGGGGATAACCGTTGCTCATAGCAACCTACATCCGTCACCAGAAATGGAGAGGGCGCGGATCCGTTTCCAGATCCGCGCCCTACAATTTTTCTTCGCTACGAGGCGCTTGATCTTTCCCCCCGGAAGTATCAGCCGCAACTGCGTATCGAAGATTTATGAACCAAGCTCATATTTTTTGGTTCTGCAAACAAAAAGGATTCATTTTTGATTTTTACAAAGTCGCAAGAGCGGCTTTGAGCGCTGCGAAATCCGGCAAGTCTTTCGGATGTTCCTGCACGTCGGAAAACCGGATGACGCCTGCTTTATCGATTGCGAAGGCGGAGCGTTTCGGCACGCCACCCATAATGAGGTTTGCCTCGGGGAGAAACTGTTCGTAGGCGACGCCATAGGCTTTCGCCACCTCATGCTCGTAATCGCTGAGAAGCGGTATGGTAATGCCTTCCTTCTCTGCCCACGCGGCTTGCGCGAAAGGGTTGTCGCCGGAGATCGCGAAGACCTTGGCATCCAGCGCCTCGTAGTCCTTGATGCCGGAAGAAATGTCGCAGAGCTCCGCCGTACAGACGCCGGTGAAGGCCATCGGTACAAAAAGGAGAACGATGTTGGTTTTGCCGATGTGCTCGGAAAGTTTTACGAGCGCGGGGCCGTCGGCGGTTTTGGTGACGAGGGTGAAGTCGGGGGCTTGGTCGCCTACTTGGATGGACATGGTGGTGGTGGTGTTTGGATGGTTGGTTGGTATTTTTGGAAACGGGACAACATCCTAGCCACGAGTTACACGGGGTCAATCCTTCGCGAAAAGCGCGGTTCTTTCTTCATCGGAAACCGCGCGCCACTCGCCCTCCGCGAGTTCCTCGGGGAGCCTAAGTCCGCCGATAGAGATCCGTTTCAGGGAAACGACGTGATTGCCGACCGCAGCGAACATGCGGCGCACTTGATGGTAGCGACCTTCGTGCAGAGTCACGAGCGCTTCCTTTTCGCCGAGCGCGTCAAATCCGGCGGGGAGGAGGGGTTTTGTTTCGCTTTCGAGAAGCAGCTCGCCGGAGCCGAAGACCGCATCCTCGTCGCCGCGCAGAGGCCGGGCGAGAACGGCATGATAGACCTTGAGGCAACCGGATTTGGGATGGATCACTTGGTGGAGAAATTTCCCGTCATCGGTCATCAGGAGCAGGCCGGTGGTGTCCTTGTCGAGGCGGCCGACGGGGTTGAGGCCGGGGTTGCGCTTGGAGAAGCGGGGAGGGAGGAGATCATAAATCGTCTCGCCAGGATCGGCAGTGCTGCAGGTGTAGCCTTCCGGCTTGTTCATCACGATGACCAGCGGCGCGATGGGATCGAGCTTTTCGCCAAGCACCCTAACGTGTTCCGCGCCGGGGAAATCCTGAGCTCTCAGAACCTTGCCGGCGCTGTCGGTGACCGCTCCGCTCTTGATCAGCTTTTCCGCCTCTTTCCTCGATCCGTATCCGAGATTCGCCAACAGTTTTACCAGTTTCATCCACAGCAACGATAGCAGACGACGGGTAAAGCGTGATCTTTTTATCGGCAGCTTGATTTGCTGAAATTTCAACCATACTAACTCAGTATCCAATATCCTTTGAAGATCACATACCTTCTAATTTTTAGTTTCG
>CAMCXJ010000033.1 GCA_945883455.1 Prosthecobacter debontii | reverse complement strand
GCGAACAGCAGCAGCCAAACGGCTGTGCGGAGATTACGCACGAGGTGAAAGCGGAACATAATATGAAGGACTATCCTAGGGTATCACACCGGCAGCGCGATAGGAATAGAAAGCGCTCCTGCCCGGCGAGGGGCGGCCTATGATTACATGGTCGAGGATCTTGATCTGCATCAGCTCCGCGGCCTGGATGAGTTTCGCGGTGATCCTATCGTCGGCGGCGCTGGGTGTGGGATCGCCGGAGGGGTGGTTGTGGATGAGGATGAAACCGTAGGCATTACGCGTGATCACGGGCCGCATAATCTCGCGAGGATGGGCGGTGGTCTCGTTCACGGAGCCGACTGAGATTGTAGTAGTGCTGGTATGCACGAGGCGAGAGTTCACTGTCACCACGAGCGCGCTTTCGTTTGGTAAGGTGCCGAGCTGGTGGCCGAAGTGCTCATAGATCCGATCCGGAGTATCGAGTGGCACACTGCGGATCTGTTCGCGCGAGAGCCGGCTGCCCAGCTCGAAGGCGGCGGCCAGCTTGCATGCCTTCGCTAGCCCGATGCCCTTGTTGTTCATGTATTCGGAAACCGGCAACCGTCCCAGTTCCTGCAAGCCACCGTATTTTTCCAAAAGATCACCCGCCACCTGGATCACATTGCGCCCTACCAAACCGGAGGTGAGAAAAATCGCCATGAGCTCCGCGTTGCTCAACGAAGCCGCGCCATACTTGTAGATTTTCTCGCGCGGGAGGTCTTGGTCTGTTGAGTCGTTTAAAAGGGACATGGTGATTGGGATCAGATCAATGAACCATATATGAACGGGATGAACGCAGATGAAGAGGATGAATTGGGAAATCTTATCCCTCTTTGTTCATCTGCGTTCATCCTGTCCATCTGTGGTTGATTCCTAAGTTCGTTAGCAAGGGCTTCAACCGCTTCATTGGGGTGTTTGGCGGAAACGGTGATGCGCAGGCGGGCGGTGCCTTGCGGGACGGTGGGGAAACGGATGGCGGGCGCAAGGAAGCCTTTTTCTCGCAGCGCGGCGGAGGCGGCGAGCGTGGTTTCGTTTTCCCCTAGAATGTGAGGAATGATCGCGCTGGGTTGGTTCTCCCGTAGGATCGCGATGTTTTGGAATAGAGTTTTGCGCAGCGATTCCCCCTCATCGGAACGGATGATGCCGAGGGCAGCGAGTGCGGCGTGGGCAAGTGCGGGCGGCGGGGCGGTAGTGTAGATGAATGGGCGGGCGCGGTTCGCGATGAGATCGATCCAATCCCGCGACGCCGCGAGGTATCCGCCGGAAAGGCCGACCGCCTTGCTGAGTGTGCCCATCTGGAACGGGATTTTTTCCTGGAGTCCGAGTTTCTCCGCAAGACCCATACCTTGCGCACCGAGAATGCCGGTGGCATGCGCCTCATCTAACAGAAGTAGTGCTCCGTGCGTTTCGCAGACGGCTAGGATTTCCGCGAGCGGGCAGAGATCGCCGTCCATGGAGAAAACGGATTCCGTGATGACGAGGATGCGGGCGGCGGGTTTTTTCGCACGGAGCTTGGAAAGGATCGCGCCGAGCTTCGCGGTGTCGTTGTGGGGAAAGACGCGGAGGGTCGCGCCGGACATGCGGGCGGCGTCGATGAGCGAGGCATGCGCGAGCCGGTCGAGTATGACGAAATCGCCTTTCCCGGCGATGACGGGGATCGCGCTCAGGGCGGTGTTGTAGCCGGAGGTGAAAGTGAGTGCGGCTTCCGCCTTTTTCGCGGCGGCGATGGTTTCCTCTAACAGGAGGTGCGGCGCGGCGCTTCCGGTTACCAGCCGCGAGGCGGTGGCGCCGGCCCCGTATTTTCCGATGCCCTCGATAAACGCCGCCGCGACCGCCGGATGATGGGCGAGGCCGAGGTAGTCGTTCGAGGCGAAGTTCCAGAGCTCGCGGCCATCTACGGTAACTCTCGTACCTGTGGCCGGGTAGGTGGTGATGCTCCGGAGAAGTTTCCGCTCCGCGAGATCGTCGAGCTGTTGGCGTGGTGTCATTCCGCGGTCGGTCGTTCAAGGGACCAGCGGAGCAGTTTTTCGGAATCCGCCCAGATGTTCGGCGTGTTGGATTTCAGGACGACGCAGACCACGGAGCGTCCGTTGAGGCTGCCGGTGGAAATAAGGCAGCGGCCCGAGGCGTTGGTGGTGCCGGTCTTCATGCCATTTACGTAGGGCAGGGTCTTTAGCAACTTGTTGGTGTTTTCGATCCGGCGCGTGCGACCGTCGTTGTAGGTGAAGGTGAAGGATTCCGTGGCGGCATAGGAGCGCAGCAGTGGGCTGCGGTAGGCGGTGCGGGCGGCGATGGCCATGTCGCGGGCGGTGGAATACTGGTTGGGTTCGGTGAGACCGTGCGGGTTCACAAAGTTTGAGTTGCGCATGCCGAGCTGCTGGCACTTGTTGTTCATCAGCGCGGAAAAACCCTCCACGCTGCCGCCGATGTCGCGGGCTAGCGCGCGAGCCACGTCGTTCGCGCTTTTCACCATCAGCACCTTCAGCAGCTCGCGGCGGGTGTAGCGCTCGCCGGGCTTGAGGTAGAGCTTGGTCGGCTCGCAGGCGGTGTCATAAGCGGAAATGATGACGGGCTTGTCGATGTTGCCCGCGTCAAGAACACAGAGGGCGGTGATGATTTTCTGCGTGGACGCCACGGGGCGCACACTGTCCGCGTTCTTCGCGTAAAGGTTTCGCCCGCTGGCGAGATCCACCACGAGGACGCTCTCGGCGGCCACCGGCGGCGGGGGGGTGCGCGGGATGGCGGCGATGCGAATCGGCTCTCCTTCTACCCGATTGCTGGTGCGGGCGCGCGGGGGATGATTTCCACCACAGGAGGAAATGGAAAGGATGGCGAACAGGCAGAGCCCGAGCGGTCGCAGAAAAATCATCAGGAGAAAATGCGGTCGAAGCGGTTACCGGTCAACGCGAAACAGACTGCCACTCGCCCCTTGGATCGTTGTCAGGATTTGAGTATCTTACCTTTACTTCATCTGTGATGGAATTGCTTCAATAACGCCAGCCTCGGACACATCATGCAGAGCCAGCGGTCGTGTCTGTCGAGTGGTTCGCCCTTCTTGCCGATCCAGTTGAGCGTGGGCATGTATGCCCTGCGCTGTCAGGCGTGCCGCGCTACGGCAAGCCGATGTTGTCCGCCCGCGTCCGCTAGAGCTTCACCGGCGGCTCTTCTTTCCTGCGGATCGGGCGGAAGGCGTGGATGATTTCCCGGTTCGCCCGGACTTTTCCCGGCTGGCGCTGAAGCAAAAGGATTTCCTGGAGGTCGTTTAGATCCCGCTGGAGGGTCTTCGGAGATTTCCCGGCGTATGCCTTGGCGAGACGTGGGGTCAGCTCGTCGATGGCGGAGACTTCCACCCAATCGCCAGCCGTCCCGAGATCGAGCGCGAGATACCGCTGCCGCGTGCCGGATGCGCCATCCTTTCCCCGGAAGGTTTCGTGGACATAGTTCTGCCAAGCCGCGTCCCATTGCTGGCTCCAAACGTATGTGAGCTGTTCGCGCAGGCCGTCAACGAAGCCCTGCACGGCGTAGTGGATGAAAGGGAGGATGTCGCCCCGCGATTTCGATGCGTGGTCGAGCTGGCGGTAATACTCGGCGCGGGTCGCGTTGTAATGGTTGCTCAGGAGATGCGCCGCAGGGGCGGGGATACCGGCACCGAGGAGGATGTGCAGTTCAAGGAGGCGTGCCGTCCGGCCATTGCCATCGTCGAAGGGGTGGATCCACGCCAAATAGAGGTGGGCGACAACCGCCTTCAGGATGGCGAAGGGCAGGGTGTAGCCTTTCTGCGGGTGGAAGTCCCGTTCCAACCATTCGCACATTTTGTCGAGCAGCTCGGGGCAATCCTCGGCGGGCGCTCCCCGGTAGGCGTTCCCCACGAGGACGGAGCCAGTCCGCAGCTCTCCGGGCGGCGCGAGTCCATCGGCCTCGGGAAGGTTTTTCCGCACCACGCGATTGTAATCGCAAATCACCTCACGGGTCAGCGGCGGGAGCTGGTTGTCCTTGGAAAGCAGGGTGGCGATGCCGTTGCAGGCTTCGATAATGTTATCGACCTCCTGGGTGAGGTATTCCTTCGAGGGCGGCATTTTCAGCCCTTTCTCGATGTGCTGCAAAACCTCCTCCTCTGTAAGGGTGTTCCCCTCAATGGCGGTCGTCGCCGCCGCGCCCTTGGCGAGGTAGAGATTCAGGAGCTTCCGGCTGGTTTCAGGCCGCAGCGGGACATTCGTGAGGTGGACGCACTTCGATGCCGCCTCCCCGAGCTGCACCCACAGGAGCCACCCGACTTCCCGCAGATTGAGCTGGAAAGTGATCCAAGGATGGGATTCTTGATATTTTCTAGCCATAACGCGGGTGATTGAATGCAGAATTTCGCCCGCTTTGGAATCTTTTTTGTCCCCTTTTTTGTCCATTCGTTTCGCCCTGATTTTTCATTGATAACCATTGATTTGCGGAGACCAAAGGCGCGGAATGTCGCCAAAAATGTCCTTATTGTTGTCTCTATTGTTGTCCTTATGAATGTCCCTATTATTGCGGGCGATCCTCCCGTGACAGGTCTTCTTGGCTCGCAATGAATCCTGTCGGGGCGCTTGCCCCGCTCTTGAGTGGCTTCCGTCTCGCCTTTCCCACATAATCCGGTAATCTGCGCCATGCGCCCGCTCATCCTCTGCCGCGAACGCCTCACTCGTCTTCTTTCCGTTTTGGATCGAGAGGGGGGAGAATGCTCGGTGCGCAGGCTGTGCCGAAATTTTGCGATCTATAATTGGGAGGTCGAACAGGCTGAGGAAGCGGGCTGGGTGTCGATTACGGAGCGAAAACCGCCTGTCGGACGGCCTTCGTGCATAGCTCGAAAAGTTAGCGAAAACCAGTCAGCGAAACTCCCGCCGTGGCGTTACATGATACCCAAGGGAATGAGCATCCGTCACTGGCGCTTCGCCTTGGAATCGAGGCTTTCCTAAGCGAAGAAACCACCCCGTTCAGTGGTGGTATAAGCAGAGGTATAAATCCAAGGTTCAGGATTCGTAACTCATTGAAAATGAATGGGTGGAGGCGAGGGGAGTCGAACCCCTGTCCGGAACGCCATCTACGCAGGCTTCTACACGTTTAGCGGATCATCTGGTGTTTCGGAAGCGCTGGGCCGACCCGCCGCGTTGCGCTTCCTAGGATCCTGTTTGGTCTCGATCGGATGCCCGTTTCCCCGGCTTCCGATCCAGTCTGCTAAGTTTCGCCGCCTCCCTTAACAGACATCAGGGATTTGGCGTGACCGTCAATTAAGCGGCCAATGCGAGCTCGTTGGAGTCTGCATTTATTTGTTTTGAACGGCTTTTTAGGAGGCCAGCCGATCAACCTCCACGTGCAGCCAGCGCTTCAGACATTCCGTCGAAACCAGAACGCCCCCTTCGCAAAGCGGTGGCGAGAGTAACGCGGGTGTGGTTTTATTCAAAGGGAAATTTTCATAAACAAAAGTTCGCTCAGGGTGCTCCGATATGGGCGCGGATCGTCGCCCGGAGTTTCAGCCGATATGCCCTAGGTGTGGTGCTTTGCTCTTCGCGGAAGCGTTTTCCGAAATCGCTGGCATCATGGAACCCGCAGCGCCAAGCGATCTCGGAAAGTGGCAGGTCGGTGCGGGCGAGAAGATCTTTGGCCGTCTCAATCCTTTGCTTCAAAATATAGCGGCGCGGCGGCATGCCCATTATGCCACGGAAAACGCGGTTGAACTGGCTTTGCGAGTAGTGGCAGGATGCCGCCAATTCAGCGGTGGAAATGTTCCTTGGCTCATCAGAATGAATCCGCTTCAGTGCGGGTTCGATCCTTGCGAAGGGTTCCGTTATACCCGCTGCGCCAGAAATCTCATACATCACCCCGGCGACACCGCAGATGCTGCCGTCGCTGCCGCGCACCGGTGTCTTGCGCGAAACCCACCAGCGTAGAATTCCCTTCGCACCGGGCACCATCCAGGCGCGGTTCGGGGTCGGTGCGCCGGTTTTCATCACCTCCATGTCCTCGGCGCGGTATTGCTCCGCGATCGCCGCGTCGTGCAGGTCGTGGTCGCCGAGTCCCAATGCGCCACCGGGCAGAAGGCCATGGAATTCCTCGAAACGGCGGTTGCAGCGGATGAAAAGCCCCTCCGCGTCCTTCACGTAGAAAATAAGCATCGGCAGATCATCGAAAAGCGTGGCGATTGCGTTTTCGGGGTGGGGCAGAGCCTTTTTCATCATGCGTGGATGTTACCATAAATTGGCGGATACGGCATGGAAAATCACAGCGATCCCAACGTATATTATTAATGTGCGTTTGTCCCTGATAATCCTGGCCTCCCTGATGCCCGCGCTGCTCCCGGCGGAAAAGGTGGATTTCAACACCCAGATCCAGCCCATCCTATCGGAAAACTGCTATGCCTGCCACGGCCCCGACGAGGCGACGGTGGAGGGTGGGCTTCGTTTCGACGACCGCACGCTCGCGCTGAAAGGCGGCGACAGCGGCAAGGCTATCGTCCCGGGCGATCCGGCGAAATCCCTGATCATGGAGCGCATCCTCCATAGCGACCCCGACGAGGTCATGCCGCCCCCGGATAAAAAGGAGCGCCTGAAACCGGAGCAGGTCGCGCTGATCAAAAGGTGGATCGAGGAGGGCGCGGAGTGGGGCGTGCATTGGGCTTTCATCACACCACAGCGCCCGCCCGTGCCCGCCGTGAAGAATGCCAAGTGGGTGAAAAATCCCATCGATCATTTCGTCCTCGCGAAGTTGGAGTCACAGAAACTCGCACCCTCGCCGGAATCCGACGCCGCCACACTTCTACGCCGCCTCTCGTTGGATCTAATAGGTCTGCCGCCGACCCCGGAGGAGCTTGCCGCGCCCTTCCATTACACCAAGGAAACCGAGCGCCTGATTTCCAGCCCCCGCTTCGGTGAGCGCTGGGCGCGGGAGTGGCTCGACGCGGCGCGTTACGCCGACTCCGCGGGCTACGAGAAAGACCTGCCGCGCTACCACCATTTCTACCGGGATTGGGTGGTGGACGCGATGAACGCGAACATGCCCTACGACGAGTTCATCATCAAGCAGCTCGCCGGTGATCTGCTGCCCGGCGCCACGCAGGACGACCGCATCGCCACCGGTTTCCTACGAAACTCCATGACGAATGAGGAGGGCGGCGCGAAGCCCGAGCAGTTCCGTATCGAGGGCATCTTCGACCGCATTGATGCCATCGGTAAATCCGTGATCGGCCTCACCGCCCAGTGCGCGCAATGCCACACGCACAAATACGATCCGCTCACCCACGACGAATACTTCGGCATGTATGCGTTCCTAAACACCATCGAGGAAACCTCCATCCCGGCGCTGTCTAAGGAGGATAGGCTGACCACCGATGAGATCCTCGCGAAGATCGCTGCCATCGACACCTCGCTCCGGGAGAAAGCGCCGGAGGCGGAGGTCGCGTTCGTGAAATGGCAGCAGGAAATGCTAGCCCTGCCGCGTACGCAGTGGCACGCGCTGGAACTTTATCAGCTCGGCGATTCCGGCCAGAAATACTGGAACCTGCCCGACAAGTCCGTGATCAACATGGGCTACGCGGCGACAAGGGGAGGGGAGTCGTTCACTTCATCCCTGGAGATTCCGGAAATCCGCTCCGCGCGGCTCGAGGTCATGACCGACCCCTACCTGCCTATGAACGGACCCGGGCGCTCCTCGCGCGGCACGGGAGCGCTCACCGAGTTCGTCCTCAAGGCTGGCACCGATCCCGCGAAGCTCACCAAGCTCGCTTTCAACAAGGCCACCGCCAGCGTCAGTCCGCCGGTCACGCCTCTCGATCCGATGCGTTTCCCCGCCAACGCCGACCGCAAGCCCGACGACCGCACCACCGGCCCCGCCGCGTTCGCGCTGGACGGAAACCCGAAGACCGCATGGACGAACGAGCGCGACGCCGCCCGCAACAACGATCCCGCCGTCCTCACCTTCGAGCTGCCCGAACCGTTCAAGGGCGGCGGCACAGTCCACTTCGACTACAACCTCTCCATGAACCACGGCGGCTTCAACTCCGACGACACCCAGACCTACAACCTCGGCCGCATCCGCGTCTCTGTCGCCGCAACGTTGCCGAACGCCCTCGACAACCTCCCGCCGCTCGTTCGCGAGGCGCTGGAAACGCCCGCCGGGAAACGCACCTCGGATCAGTCCGCACGGCTCTTCGCACACTGGCGGGAAAGCAACCCGGCCTTCGCTGCCGAGACCGCTGATATCGAGAAACTCTACGCGAAAGTCCCGCAGCCGACATGGGCGCTCGTCGCCGCCGAGACGAACCACGAACGCGAGACCCGCCTCTTCGAGCGCGGTGAGCAGACACATCTGAAGCACGTCGTGAAACCCCACGTCCCCGCCTTCCTCCACCCGCTCCCGCCCGGCGATCCCGAGTCGCGCCTGACCTTCGCGAAATGGCTGGTTGATCCGAAATCGCCCACCACCGCGCGCCGCATGGTGAACAGCCTGTGGCAGGCGTATTTCGGCATCGGACTACTAGAAACATCCGAGGACTTCGGCCACCAGGCCGCGCGGCCTTCGCATCCGGAGCTGTTGGATTGGCTCGCCGTGGAGTTCATGGAAAGCGGCTGGGACATGAAACACATCCACCGCCTCATCGTGCAGAGCGCGACCTATCGCCAGGCATCCCCCGCGTCCCCGGCGCTGCGCGAAATGGATCCCAAGAACCGCCTCCTTGCCCGCGGGGCACGGATGCGCGTCCCGGCGGAAACCGTCCGCGACATCCAGCTTGCGACTAGCGGTTTGCTGGATGGGAAAATGGGAGGACGCAGCGTGTTCCCGCCCGCGCCCGGTTACCTTTTCCAACGGCCCGTCTCCTACGGCCCGAAAACCTGGGATGTGGAAACCGACTCGAACCGCTACCGCCGCGCCCTCTACACCTTCCGTTTCCGCTCCGTTCCCTACCCGATGCTCGTCGCCTTTGACGCGCCCTCCGGAGCGATTTCCTGCGCCCGCCGCAGCATCTCCACCAGCCCCATGCAGGCTTTGGTAACACTAAATGAGCAGGTCTCCGTGGAGGCTGCGCTCGGCCTCGCGCATCTCATTCTAACAGATACCGGGACTGTGGAGAAAAGGTTGTCCCGTGCCTTCATTCGCTGCACCTCCCGCGTGCCGGAGACGGAGGAAATCGCCGCGCTGAAATCCATTTATGAAACCACTCTTGCCGCTGATCCCTCCGAGGCGAAACTTCTCCTAGAAAACCACAACCCCGTCACCCTCGATCTCTCCGCCCACCCGTTGCCCGAGCTCGCCGCCGCTACCGCCGTCGCCCGCGTCCTACTCAACCTAGATGAAACGATCACCAAGAATTAAATCCGAAATTCGAAGCTCTAAATTCGAAAGAAGACGTTCCGGCGTATGCCTCAGCACTTCTAACAAATAACATCTAACTTCTAACGACCCATGCTCCCACCATCCACACTCCACGACATCCAACGCTCCTACTCACGCCGCTGGTTCATGCAAGACTGCGGCCTCAGCCTTGGCTCGGTTGCGCTCGCTTCCATGCTCGGGAAAAGCCATGCTGCCACCGCGCCCGCCATCAACCCGCAGGCTCCGAAATCCCCGCCGTTTCCCGCGAAGGCGAAGAACGTCATCTTCCTCTTCATGGGCGGCGCGCCCAGCCACATCGATCTCTTCGACAACAAGCCGGTGCTACGCGAAATGGATGGGAAAACCCCGCCCGCCGAGCTTCTAAAAGGTTACCGCTCTGCCTTCATTCGCCCCGAGAACAAGCTTTTAGGGTCGAAGTTTCCTTTTAAACATTACGGCAAATGTGGCATGGAAATGGCGGAAATCTTGCCGCACATCGGCTCGCACGCAGATGACATCGCCCTGATCCGCTCGATGCACACCGACGCGTTCAACCACGCCCCCGCGCAAATCCTGATGTCCACCGGCTCCCAACAGTTCGGGCGGCCGTCGCTCGGATCGTGGGTTTCCTACGGGCTGGGTTCGGAAAATTCTAATTTACCAGGCTTCGTCGTGATGTCTTCCGGCCTGAAAGGCCCGTCCGCTGGTAACTCGAACTGGTCTTCCGGTTTCCTGCCCTCCGTCCACGACGGCGTCACTTTCAACTCTGTCGGCGATCCCGTCCTCTATCTTTCCAACCCGAAAGGCATCACCCGCGAGGCGCAGCGCCGCACCATCGACGCCGTGAATTTCCTCAACCACAAGCGCTTTGAAACCATCGGCGATCCCGAGATCAACTCGCGCGTCGCTGCTTTCGAAATGGCCTTCCGCATGCAGGACGTCGCGCCGGAGGTCACCGATATCTCGCTGGAGCCGGAGAGTGTCCGCGAAATGTATGGCGCGAAGCCGGGAGAGCGCTCCTTCGCGAACAACTGCCTCCTCGCCCGCCGCCTCATCGAGCGTGGTGTGCGCTTCGTCGAGCTGTTCCATGAGTCATGGGATCAGCACGGCAACCTCACTGCTGATCTTAAGAAAAACTGTCTCGACGTGGACAAAGCCTGTGCTGCCCTCATCAAAGATCTCAAACAGCGAGGTCTGCTCGATGAAACTCTCATCGTGTGGGGCGGCGAGTTCGGCCGCACGCCCATGGTGCAGGGCGGCAACGACGGCCGCGACCACCACCCCAACGCCTTCACCATGTGGATGGCCGGCGGCGGCGTGAAAGGTGGTGTCGAGCTAGGTAAAACCGATGAGCTCGGCTTCAACGCCGTAGAGGACAAGGTCCATGTCCACGATCTAAACGCCACGATCCTACACCTATTGGGCTTTGATCACACCAAGCTCACCTACCGCGCCCAAGGCCGCGATTTCCGCCTCACCGATGTGCATGGGCACGTGGTGAAGAAGGTATTGGTGTAAGGAGAAGGACGCCTCCGGCTCCTTTTATCAACCCAAGCGAACCGTTCTGGATTCTCCGCTAAGGAGCTGGAGGCGTCCTTCTCCAAATCCACAAGCGGGCGCTTTCGATTGACCGCACGCTTCTTTTCCGCTAACCCAATACCTTCAACTTAACTACACGCCCTCTCTCATGTCCCTCCACCCCGAATGGCCACCCTCGCTGGAGGGCATGCATTCCCTTCTGCCCGCGTTCGAATTCACCGCGCTGGTCACTTCGGGTGATCTCGGCGCGGTATTCTTTGCGAATCAGAAATCACTCGATCGGCAGGTCGCTCTGAAAGTTTTTTCTCCTAAGCTTGCTGCTGACCCTGATTTCCGCAAGGCCTTCGGAAGCTCCTCCAAGATCGCCGCCGCTCTCCGTCACACGAACCTCATCGGCATCCTCGATTCCGGCGAAATGGGCGGCATGCCTTATCTGGTTATGGAGTTTGTTCCCGGTAAGTCCCTCGCCCATTCCACGCAAGGCCACATCGTCGAGTTCGCGCAATCACTCACTATCGTTGATGCGATCTGCGAGGGGCTTGCCCACGCCCACGACGCAGGCCTCGTCCACGGCCACCTCGACAACCTCAGTGTCCTACTCAATCAGGACGCACTTCCTAAAATTGGAAATTTCGGTTTCGGTCGCGCCGTCCACACCGATCCGTCGGTAAATACTCCCACGCATTTCACCGCTCCCGAGGTGCTCGTAAACCCTTCCGCCGCGTCGAAGGCTTCCGACGTATTTTCCATCGCCGCCATTTTTCACGGTCTGATCACCGGAAGCCCTTTCTCGCCGCAGGCACCGCCACCATCTAGCATTTGCGGTTGCCGCCCTGCAGTGGACGCCGTCCTCAAGCGCGCTACCGATCCCGATCCGCTCAAGCGCTACTCCGATGCCCGCGCTTTCCTGGCCGCGCTCAACCAATCTACCGCTAAGTCCTCCGCTCCTGCGCGCACGGCCGCGTCCGTAGCTCCGCGACCCACCATGGTTCTTCCCAAGGCAGGCTCCGATTCTAAGCTGTTGGTGAAAATTGCCATTATCATCGCTCTCGTAGTCGCGATCTTTTTTACTTTAGAGATTAAGAAAAAATTCCTCGCAGATCGCGAAAAGGAGAACAAGCAGAGCGTGGAGCGGCAAAAGCTCGCCAAGGAACAGGCTGCTGCACTCGCCGCTGCACAACAGGCTTTGGAGGAAAAGAAACGCCCGAGTTATCAACCAAAGATTACTCACAGCCCTACCAAAGTGGAGGAAAATCCGATGAATTCCCTAGACCGCCTGCGTTCCGCCCTCGCGTCCGGAAGGCGCTCGGAAATGCCTGTAGGCAGCGTGAAAAAGGGCGACAGCACTTATTTCCTCGTCGAGGAAAAAATGCAATGGGCGGATGCCTTCCGCTTTGCCGAGGAACACGGTGCCTTCCTCGCCGTTCCCAGCACCGACCTAGGTTCGGAACTCACAAAGGGGCGTCCGTGTCTGCTCGGAGCGGCGCGGAGCGGTGCCGACTCATGGGTGCTCAGCGATGGTAAGCCATGGCAACCGTCCTCCCCTCCCGAGGGCAACGGCCTCTTCCTTATCGCAGGAAAAAATGGCGGATTCGCCACCGCGAACGTCGACGAATCGTACGCCTTCGTCATCGAGTGGCGCAACGATGGCTCCAACCCCGGCTCGCTCGCCAGCCTGCTCGCCGCCACCCGCGCCTCGCTCGGTGGGGAGGCTACCGTTTTCCCACCCGGCACCATCATTTCCGGTGAGCACCGCTATCTGTTCGTTAAACGTCCCGTAACTTGGACAGAAGCCGATAAAATGGCCAAGACCGGCGGTGGCCACCTGCTCGTCGCCGCCACATCGGAGGAGATCGCGGATGTCGCCAAGATCACCCATCGTATCAAGACGGAAGAAGGCATCTGGCTCGGCGGCTCGCTGGAAGACGACCTCTGGCAATGGGTCACCGGTGAACCCTGGGAAACCGCCAAATGGGCTGATGATTCAGAAGCTTCCGAGGACGACGCGGCATTGCTTCTCACTCCGGGCGAGGGCTGGAAGGCCATGCATCGTGGCGAGACCACCGATGGTTTCCTCATCGAGTGGAGCGCGGACGAAAAGGCGCCCAAATCCAGCTCGGCCTCACCCTCCGCGTACGGCCAGCTCGCCGAACTCGACGCCAAGGTGAAGGAACTCATCCTCGCCGCCGCCAAAAAATGCGAGGATGACCACGCCGCCAACATCAAAAGGCTTCACTGGGATCTCGAGGCCTACCTGAGGAACCTCAGCAGCAGCGGCAAGGATCAGTTCAGTCGCAGCGTCGCCGCCCTCAAGGAACTCGTCGATGATAACCGCATCCAAATTGACGAGATAAGGAGGCAATCCGGAAAAGGTGATATCGATGAGTCAGAGGAACAAGCCGATGAGGACGAAGACACCGACGTGATAAGAAGGCAACCCTACGGCTCCAAGATCATACTCTCTATGGAAATGCTGAAACTCGTTAATTACCATTGCGAAAAACAAGTCCAGATCGATTCCCAAGCCGAGGCTGGTATCGGAAATATTCGGGATGCCTATCTCGCCAAGATCACTGTCATCAAGGACGAGGCCACGGCAGCTGGTCAGATGAAAATCGCCGCAAACATTGAGGAAATCATCGAGGCCGCCGAGGATCTCGATTCCTGGGCCGAGTCCTTTGGCGCCGTCGAGTAATCATGGGAGGGGCAGACTAAGCATAAGCCATTGCTAGAAAACATTTTACGATGGCCAAGAGCAACTTCGCCGAAGTTGCCACCAGAGCCACCCGGAGATGAACAATCAGGCGGCGAAACTAGTGAAAATCACTGCGCAGCTTAGCCTAAAATTAATTCAACTTCGGATTTCGGGCTCAAACCTCAAGGATGAGGATTTTTGGTTGCGGACAATCGCTTATCTGAAAGGGTATAGACGGTATGAATAAACCAAAGATTGGCATGGTCGGTGCGGGGCGAATGGGTGCGAACATCGCGCGACGTCTCGCGGAGTTGAGATACGAGATCGCGGCGGTGTATGACTCGCACCATCCCGTGGCGGTGTCTGTGGCGGGCGAACTGGGCGCGAAGGCGACTGCATCCTTGCCCGAGGTTTCCGCGCTGTCGGATGTGGTTTTCACGGTGGTGACCGATGATGCGGCGATGGATTCGATTTTTACGGGCGCGCATTCGTTGTTGGAAAACGCCGCCGGAAAAACCTTTATCAACTGCGCCACGGTGAGTCCGGAATCGCACGAGAAGGCGGCCGATGCCGCCGCGAAGGCCGGGGCGGAAACCTTGGCGGCGAGCATGGCTTCCTCGATCCCGCAGGCGCGCAACGGCACGCTCTATCTGATGGTCGGAGGTGAGGAGGCGACCTACACGGCGAACGAGCCGCTGCTCAAGGACATTTCCTCTGCGCTCCGTTACGTCGGGCCGGTGGGTAATGCTGCTAAGATCAAGGCGCTGGTGAACATGGTGATGAATATCAACACCGCGGGTCTCGCTGAGGGGCTTGGCCTCGGGAAAGCACTCGGTCTCGATCTCGATCTGCTCATGGAGATTTTTTCCCAGACCGGCGCGAACTCGCGGGTGCTTCAGACAGACGGCGCGGACATGGTGACGCGTGAGCATGATTGCTTTTTCTCCGCCTCCCACGCCGCGAAGGACAGCGGGATCGCGAATGCCATGGCGAAGGCAGCGGGCGTGCATGCGCCGCTCTCCCACGCCACGGAGGCGCAATACCGGAAACTCATCGAGCTGGAACTCGGTGAACTCGATAAATCCGCCGTCGCGGAACTCACCTTTCCCGGACGTGCGGGTAGCAACTTCTGAACCCCTATGCAAAGCACCAGCCAAATCCAGAACCTGCAGGGCGAGCGGCTCGACTTCGCGTTCCACGGCAGTACGAAACTCGGCACTCTCGTAATCCTTGGCCACGGGCTCACGGGAAACAAGGACAGGCCTCTGCTTGTCGCGGTGGCGGAGGGCTTGGCGGCGAAGGGTTGGCCGTGCCTGCGGATCTCCTTTTCCGGCAACGGCGATTCCGAGGGTGAATTCGGCGAGTCCACGATCACCAAGGAAATCGGCGACCTGTGTGCGGTTCTCGCGACCGTTCCACAGGAAAAGCGGATCGCCTACATCGGGCACAGCATGGGCGCGGCCGTTGGCGTTCTTACGGCTCCACGGAGGATGGATATCCAGGCGCTCGTTTCGCTGGCAGGCATGACGCATACAGCGGAGTTTGTGGAGCGGGAATTCGGCGATGTGGTGCCCGGAAAAGGCTGCATGTGGGACAACGAGGATTGCCCGCTTTCCGATGCCTATGTGGAGGATCTGAAATCAATCGGCGACACCTTGGGAGCGGCCTCGCAGATCAACCAACCGTGGCTGCTCATCCACGGCACGGCGGACGATGTGGTTCCTCTAAAAGACAGTCGCGACGCCTTCGATGCCGCGAATTGCAGGAAGGAACTGCTGGAAATCCCCGACGCCGGGCATGTTTTCGATGAAGAAAGCTACGCCCGCATCGTGGAGGCCGTTGATGTGTTTCTCGACAGATCCTTCGGTTGAGGGCTGGCCGTTACTTCGGTTCCAGCATCAGCATAAGCGCATTGTGATCCGATGCTTCGCGGGGCACGGGGATGGCCTTCGCCTGCGTTTCCTTGAAGCCGATGGTCATCACGTAGTCGAAGGTGG
>CAMCXJ010000032.1 GCA_945883455.1 Prosthecobacter debontii | reverse complement strand
AATCGGATTATTGGATGGCACCGGGGAAATGGAGGAGAAGAAGAAATCGTCCCAGAGAGCCTTGTTAGCCAGATAGGAGTGGTCTACGAAAGGTGTTGCCGTGTTAGTGCCTTGGATATAGGTGCGGTTCCTGACGGTAAACGCTTTGCCGGACGGTATGTTGGGGTGGGCATACGAATTGCCGATGGCTTGTGAGCCGTTCGGTGACAATCCACCATATCCGGCGGCTGTGACACGACGGAACCCTTCAAGATGCGCAGAGCGAGCATCTTTGAATGGCCACGGCCCCATCTCATGTGGTGCTTCTGTGGCGAGACTAAATCCACCAAGGCGCGCATGGCTCAGTGCCGCAATGGAGATGGGCGGCGTAAGTGGTAATTGTTGTTGCACCAGATGGGTGGTTCCGTTTTCCGCCGTATATCCGCCGCCAAAATATCCGGAGTTGCTCGCTGAAATCGAAATGGGGGCCTCCAGCATGTTATTCAGTGGCATGAAGAACCAATTCCAGCCGTAGTCGTATAGGGCAGCACCGTCGATGTTGGAAAATAAGGTCGATTGCGCAAATGGTGAGTGCAGAAACGGGCGTGCCGGAAAGCGGCGACCTGCGCCACCGGCAGGCGGCGAGACATTTCTCGACTCATGCGTTTCGACCGCTGCCTTCCTGCTGTAGTAGAAGAAGGTCTGGGGGACATCGTCCGTTAAATCAGCAGGGTTGCCCATAGCTGCAATAAGTCCCGAAGCCTGTCTTGGGGGAATGACAATGGGTCTAACCGCAGTGCTTGCAATCCCTCCACCTCCCGGGAAACCCATGTGGACGAAATTGCTGATGAAAGTAGCATCCGCCGACATCCGGGGCGTCCAGGTGAATGTTTTGTGATTATACATCGGGTGGGGTTTCCGATTTTGCCTTGCCGTCGAAATGGCAGATAAACCAAAGTTGCCGCCACCAGCGGTAACATCCACAGAAATGAAGTCCGTGGATTTAAATGTCATCACAGGCAGCACTTTCTTTCCATTCCAGTTCCGACCACCCGCTTCCGAAGACCTGACGAACCGATCCGGAAGCCAGCCCGGAATCAATTCTAGTTCAGGAAGGAAGTGTTCGTTGTCTGTTCCTCCGCCACCGCCCCGGTTCTGGAAGTTTACCGCAGTGGCTCCCCCATTCGGGTTGGTTAGTGAAGTGGCCTGTAATGATAAAACTTTGCTTTCGCCGGGCTGAAAAATCAGCGGGAAATTGCCGTTCGTGTAGAAATACGGTTGGTATCCGGAATCATAAATGCTGCTCATTTGTCTTACAAACTTTAATGGTGCAGGGTCGTTGATAGTGGTGCCTTTTTTAAAAGTGAATGTAAGTGGTATTGCATCCTCGACCCAAGTCTGGGAGGATTTGTCTTGTCGTGGGAAGGCCCCGGTGCCAGGACTCGCCGGGAAGGTGTCCCATTTATTCATGACCAAGGGAACATTGTTGGGGTTCCAGAATGTCATGGAAGGCGTGAGGCCGATTCTGAGCTTGTGAGTGTCAGCGATGGTGGCCGGATTGCCATCAGTGGTTAAGGGATCCGCCGCAATCTCGGCCGCTGTGCGCACTTCGGTTACATAATGGAGGACAATCTCCTGTTTCACTGGCGCGGGAGTGCGGTATTGGGCGGTGTATTGGCGCAGATATTTGTCATAATCGCTCGTGGTGTAACCAAGATCCGGATTGCTGACCATGATGCCGTTTGCGAGAAGATTGTTTGGCGGCGTGGATTGGGAGGATGAGAATTGCACTCCTCCTTTCCCATCAGAACGGTTGTGGTCGTAAAGTTGGTAGTAAGCGGCAAGATCTTGGATGGGCACGTTGGCCATGCCCGTTGAGCTGATGCTTTGCAGTATCCCATCGAAATTGTAGAGCATGAAGTTTTGGCCATCGGTCTTAAGGGTAGTGGGGCGTCGGAATTCGGCCACACTGGTGAAATCGTACACCTCATTCGGATCGATATTTCTTTCAAGGAGGGTATTCAAATCCCGCTTCAGGCCGCCTTCACGCACATCGGCTAAGACTCCGACGGATGATGTGGTAAGGTCATGAAATCTCGGTTTAGCTTTAGCGGAACCCACACCTTGGACTAATTCGATTGATTTTATGCCGGAAAGCCTCGCGAGTTGCGATTGGTTAGTTATGCCATCTAATCCGGTAACACTGGTGTTGCCAACTGAAGCTGGTGCTTCTTGTCGGAACAAACGTTGCGCCATAGTTAGAGCGGCCTCGGTTTGGTAGGAATCCTCCATGATTCTAGCTTTTTGGCTCTCATCCCCCACCCACCAACCGTAGCGTCCCCGTCCTCCTCCACTCGTGGAGGTGGCTTTGACGTCGAGCAGTCGGGCACTGACGAAGTCGGTGGCAGGTGCGGCATCACCCAGCGAGCCCTTGCCCACCAAGCGTATGGCAGTTTCGGTTCCGGTGGGCATAGACATGCCGTACAGGACAAGGGTGCGCGCGCTATCCGATATACTCGCATCAGCCGGGTCCAGAGAAAGCAGCCACCGGCGGAAGTGCCTTGATTTGTTCGCATACTCCGGACGCATCGATACATCGGGTTGATTGCCAATAGTCTGCTGATGGCTCGCCGAGCTCGGATACAGCGGATTGCGGCCAGCAGGAAGCGACCCCGCGATCCACGAGTCCCACACCCCCGTCCAGAGCGGGTGGTTGACATTCGAATCGGAGAGGATGGCGCCGTTCGCGGAAATCCGCTGGTCCGGCCCCATCTGTTTCTGCAACTCGCCGATGGCGACCATCAGGGCCATGCGGGCATTGGCGCGGGCTTCCGCTTGGGCGGCTCCCTGGCTGGAGCTGCGGAGGGTTACGGCCGAGAGACTCAGCATACCCACGGCAAGAATAACGAGAAGCACCATGAGCGAAAGCGTGGCAACCAAGGCGAAGCCGGCCTTGCCCAGCTCCTGACGCATGGGGGGGAGCGATTGGTATTTTCGGAGTGTTTTCATGACCACGTATTTACTTGGTAAACATGCGTGCCGTTTCCAGCCGCACAAGTGTTATTAACTTAAGGATAGCGACATTCATACGTACTTTAACGACAACCATACTCACCAGATCCGGAGCAGGAGGTCGATGGGAAAAATTCCTCGTGCCGACCCTTTATTCGGACGGCGCAGGATCCCGGAAGTCGCGGTAAAAATGGATTTTCGGCAGCTTCCCGCCGGTGTTGACGATGAACCCGAGATGCCTGCTGTTGGCATCGTGCCACCATTGCTGCTCCGTGATCGGCTCGAAGGCTGCGTCCGGCTGCGCCTGATAGGTGAACGTCGCATTGTAGTAACCGCTCGTCGGCACGCCCTTGTCGCTGGCCGGGGCATCCAGGATTTCCGAACCGCCGGGTTCAAGGGATAGGGTTTGTTCGCCCAGTTTCGCTTCGATGGTCTTGTCGCTGTGGTTCGCCCACAAGGTCTGGCCGACCTTAAAATTTTCGCTCCCCAGATCGATCAACTCCAGTTTCACCGGTGCGGTCTTGTTGTCCGGATCACCCGTCACCAGAAGAATGAAGTCGGCGCAGTCCGCGGGCACTTCCACCGAAGGGGCGTCGGCGGGAACGTCCTTGGGATCCTCCACTTCGGCGCCCAGGAGCTTGAGCTGGATGGCACCCGAAGCCAGCCCATAGACCGGCGATAGGTTCATGCTCGGGAGTTCGACTTCCCGGCATGTTTTACCATCGAAAAGCTGGAGGGATTTCGGCGCCTCCTGGGGGCGATCCGGAAACACGATGCGGCAGGTGCGCTCGGGGGCGGCCTGCGCGCAACCGAGCAACGCAAACGCAAGCAGCGCGCGGAGGATGGCGATCGGGCTTTTCATGGTTCAACCGCCTCAGTAGCCGTTTCCTCGGCTTCAGGAAGGCGGAAATCCCTGAAATAGTAGATTTTCGGAAGTTTGCCGCCCGAATTGTACATGAATCCCAGGTGCTTGCTGTTGCTGTCATGCCACCAGCTTTGCTCCGTGATCGGCGCGAACTCCCCTTTGCCGTCCTCCTGAAAAGCGAATCGCGCCACATAGTAGCCGCTGGCCGGGATCGGGTCTTTGGTGATCGTCCGGCCTTGGGGATCGACCTTCATATCGGCCCCGCCCAGCTTCGCGATGATCCGGTGCGGGGTGAAATTATACCACAGCGTTTCGCCCGGCTTGAGCTTGCCGGCTCCCGTATCGACCAGGTTCATCTTGACCGGGAGCACCTTGTTTTCCGGATCAGGGGTGATGATGATGTAGAAGTCCGTCACCAGTTCGGGGATTTTCAGAACGGGCGCCTGCGGTGGCAGCAATTCCGGATCGCTGACCGCGCTTGGCGTCATCGCGATGGCCAGATCGCCGTCCGGCAACTCGATCACCTCGGACAAATTCATGCTCGGCAATGAGACGGCCTGGCTCTTGGAACCATCGAACAGGTAGGCGATTTTCGGGGCACCCTCGGGGCGCTCGGGGAACACGACACGGCACGAACGCGGCACGGCGTGGAGTGTGTTCACGGATACCAAGAATCCGGCGGTCAGGATGGCGATGGCGGTGTGATAACTCATGTTCGGGACTTCCGCGGGTCAGCCTTCACACTTCGTCGGCGCTTAGCCATCTGAAAGATACGATCTCATAGCGCCTTCCGTAGGTCGTATTCATGGGATTCACGGGCGGGTTGATCGTATCGGCGGCATCCGATGTGTCGGAAAACTGCCGGGTTCTTTTCACGACGGCCTCGCACCATGCCTTGGCGATCACATTGCCGTCCTGATCCGTGGCGTCACCGTAGGCGCGGATCGTGAAGGTGTCATCCCTCACGCTGATGACGGGCGCGAGCGGGCGAAGGATGTCGGCCTGGCGGATCCAGCCGGGTGCACCGTAGGCGCTGTCACCTTCGGCGGCTTCCTTGAACTCATAGCCGACGCCTGATAGCTTGGCATCTCCCGGCGGCATGGTTTTATCCGACAAGGAATTCTTCGGATCGCGGAGCTTGGCCATCGGGTCTTCCTTGAGATTGTCGATCGCGCTCTGGAGCGCGCCCGCCACGGCCAGATCCTTGTTGGAGCTGAGCTGGCGGTTCACGAATTCCGAGAGGGACAGAAACGGGCCGCGCAGGCGGACCTGCTCGACCACCTTTGCGGCGAGATCATTGATCTGGTCATCCGTGAGAGCCCTGTAACCGGTGTATTCGGAGGCTTTGTTGAACTGCTCTCCAATACCAGGCCCCCAGCCCGCCTCGACGTCGGTGGCGACAGGACCGCGCGTGACAGCGTGCTTGCCCGAGGTGTTGGTCTCCACCATCCCGTCCGCGCCGTGCATCGCGATCTTATCGAGGCTCCTAGCATGCCCAAGCAGAGCCTTCCAAGCCTCCACCGAAGTGGAGTTCACATTGAACATCCCCTCGACCTCGAAACGCGACGCGACCTTGAGCCAGCCGTCGTTGCTGGTGATCACTTCACCCACGCGCGTGGTGGCCACCGCATCGGTCACCTTGCTGTCCGCGCTGATCGGCCGATAGCCCCGGTTCGCCAACTCCCTCTCACCTTTGAGGAACTCCGTGTAAACGGTGTTGATCGTTTTCGAAGTCTCCGGCTCGGTCGCGAGGGAGGACAGGAACCAATCGTCGAATAGGAGATGGTTCGCGCAGTAGGCGTCGTCGTGCATGAGGTTCTTATCCGTGCCAGCAGGAGCCAAAACGGGAGGAACCACCTTATCCATGGGAATGAGTGGTGTAGCATCGCTGTTTCCGATCAGGTTCATTTGGAACGGAGGGTAGGGATTGTGCCCCTTCGGATTCCATCCCTGGAGTTCGACGAGAGAAGCCATCGGGCGCACGGGGATCTCCGCCATGATCAGGCGCGAGAGACCGTCGCCGCTCTGATAGCCTGTTGCTATGTATCCCTGCGAGGGGCTCAGGTTGGGTGTGACGGTGGATCCGATCGGAAGGGAATGGTAGGCGAAGTCGAAGGTGTTGTTCGCCGGATGGTCCTTGGCGGCGCCGCTCGCCGGATCGCTCAATACCATGGCGGCCAATGCGTTGTTTTGCAGGACGCCTTTCAGCGGCCGGTTCTGTTTGGTGCCCGACCCGGTGCCGATGGTCATGCGGGGACCGAAACTGGAGGAAAAAAGGGGTATCCATGGCCCGGAAGCAAGCTCTCCCACCGTGTAGCCCACCTCATCGACCTCATCAGGCGGCCAATATTTCATGCCCTGGTTTTCAGCCACAAGGGCGGTGATGTTGTGAAACTCCTCCCCTATCCCCGACGGCAATTTCGCAGTTCCACCAAAGTGGGAACTTCCATCGCCGAAGGACAGGGACATGCCGTATCCGGGTGCGCGGTCCCGGTAAGGCTGGGTAAGCCTGTCGCTCCGGAACAGGAACCAGAAGCTTCTGGAAGCCAGGAGATTCGTTGTGTAGGTGAATTCACGTCCCACTAAACCGCCTGGGTTGTGACCCTCCTTCATTCTGAAGGCGCCGCCACCGAAGCCGTAGCCGTTGTCGATCCACTCCGGTGAGAATATTTTCGCTTCCCCCGGTTTGTAGCTGGTGGTGCCCTCCGGTAGCCAGAGAGCCCATGTACGCAAATCCCTCCATGTGCTTTTCGTTCCAAATTTGGTGGGAGCCACATTCCCAGCCAATTCGTTGTCATATGGGTTTGCGTAATTGTTGGGCCAATCCAGGGTCTGGAAGTTGCCGTTTGTGAGCATCCTGTATTGGGTGCTGGGGACTGCATCCGGATTGGGGAAGGTGGTCTTGTCGACGATCGCCATGGCGCCCGGCATGGCACGTCGCCACCCTACGCCGCGAAAGTTCGGATGGGTTCCGGTGTTTTGGCCTCCATTGAGTGTTCCACTGATCTGATGCTCCAGGGTGAAATTGTAGGGGTTCCATAAGGTGAAATACGGCACATACATCAGGTTCAATTGATACCTTTTGGGGTTTTGGTTAAGCCGCGCCGGATCTTCGAACGCCCTCGCATAAACAAGGATCTGAAACCGCGCGATCTGGGGATGGATTCGCTGTATGTGCTTGTGGTTGTAGATTTCGAGAACCCTGATCGCGGACGCGCTCTGCTTGGCGATCTTATCCCAAAGAACCGGACTCTTTACGGCTCCGCTGTAGTAGGAAAAGTTCTTGTAGGAAGTGGCAAAGCTCTGAAGCGAGGCCCAGGATGCGGAGGACGCATGGTAAGTGCCCGGTTGTGTATACCCCAAAATCAGGGAGTGTTCGCTCCACGGATAAAAATTCGACTGAACAGGAGTCGCTGCCGCCAAGGCCGCTAAGTTAGTAACTGGAACCGACGGCGCGGGCTTGACCGGCTTCGGAACCTGCGTGGTGTTTCCCGACGCCGGTGAAATCCGGAACAGCGGCAGCTTTCCACCCGGATAACTGCTGTAGATATTGTCCCACCTCTCCGTGAGGATGGACATGTCCTTGCGCCAGCCGCCGGTGGCGGTGTTGGTGAGCAGGCCGATGGAGTAGGCGGAGAGGTCGTGGAATTTTTGCTGGGGTTCGGTAGCATTTCCAGCCTCGATCAGAGCCATCGTCTGGCGGCTCACCGCCTTGCGGCCTGGTTTCGCGGCCGCGGTGCTTGAAAGATGGGGTTCGGGGTCGGTGAGCAGGGAGGGCAGCCCGAAGACCGCAGGATTCGCCACCGTGTGCGATTGACCCAGTTCGACCAGACCCGCAACGTCATTCGTTCTTGGTTTGTAGGGCTGGGACAGTACGGCCTTCTGGTTTTCCCCTGATATCCACCACGCGTAGCGCCCGCTGTCCTTGATCTGGCTGGGAACCACGTGGATTTGCCGGTTATCCCCGGATTGCAGCGATCCGCCGGCCAGCAGGGGAACCGTGCCATCCACCTTGGAAGCGCTGACCAAGGAGGGGGCATCCTCGGTCTTGGGTTCGCTGTTCGCTTCCGAACTGGAGACCAGCCAGTCGATGAAACGACCTCCTTTGGCTTCGGATTCGTCCTTGTTGAAATCGTATCCGCCTGCGGGTGCCTTGGGTCGGCCATCGGCCTCGTGATCCTTTCCCTCCCAGCTGCGCCACACGCCCAGAACCGGAGGATAGGTCGCATCGACAATGTTCGCCTGAGCGGTGACGCGGGTGTCCGCCCCGGTTTGGCGCTGGAGTTCGCCGATGGCCAGCATCAGCGCCACGCGGGCGTTGGCGCGGGCTTCTGTCTGGGCGTTCGCTTGGCCGGAACTGCGAAGGGACACCGCCGACAGGCTCAGCATTCCAACTGCGAGGATAACGAGCAACACCATCAGCGAAAGGGTGGCGACCAAGGCGAAGCCGCTTTTGATCCGCCCCGAAGTCTGGCTGCACGAGGTCAAAGGAAATTCATGGGAGTTTTTCATGTTTGTAACTACAAAGTATGGTATCGCCGTTTATTCTCAAAACAATGGAATTACGTAATCTATTGCGTCAATATGACGCTTATTCGCGACAGTAAAAAGGTCTATGCGGGTTTACGAACGAGTTGGAATCGCACGTCTAGCTCCGCCGGTGGCACGAAATACCGATTGCAAGCTGTCTGGTCAGAGACAAGGTTGAGGCATGCGCTATAGCGACAGAACGGAGATAGTGAGGGGCGGTTTCAAATGGCTTGGGGCGGCATTGGGCTTCGCTGCCTTGTGCTTCCAGCCTTTGGCGGCCGAAGTAAAGGCTGTCGAGTTGGGCTCTGAAAAGGCTCCCGCGGATCTCGCCGATAAGATCCGCGCCATTTTTCCCGGCATCACGATCAACTCGGAAGAGAGTTTCGTGGATGTCCAGTCGGTCGTGTGTCTCGCCGAGGGCTACCTGGAGGTGATCGCGTGCGCGAAAGACAGCAGGGAACACGAGTCCATCGTGATGGTGGAGGCGAAGCCGAGCCACATCCACGCCGCCCTGCTGCTGATCGGCGCACAGCCGGGGAATCCCGCCATGCGCAAGCCGGTAAACGAGGAGGGCACGCGCTGGGTGGACATCCCACCGAGGGGACAGGCGGTGAAGGTGACGCTGCTCATACCGGACGAAAAAGGCGTGTTGACCGAGCGCCCGATCAGCGATTTCCTCTCTCCGTCCAAGGACGAATCAGGTCTTCCCGAGGTTGACAAAGCGGAGGAGAAATTTCCGGATTCATTCCTTTTTGCAGGTTCCCATACGCATCAGGAAGGCGATACGAAAACCTACCTCGGCGATGTCAACGGCAACGTGATCTCCATCTCGACCTTCGGAGATGAGGTGCTGTGCCTTGCCGGCCAACACGCGCAGGAAAATCATGCTCTCTCGTGGCAGATCAACACGGACACCGTCCCCGCGATCGGCACCAAAGTGACCCTCCGGCTGCGCCCGCTGGCCGCACCGGAAAAGCAGGAGTAGGCGTTTACCATTCCTGTGCTGACATCCTCGTCGCATAAACGCGTTTTATTGTCGGAGTGATTTGCAAATAACTGTCGGCAAATGGGACGTTTTTCATCACCTATTTACACCCACATGAGAAATCCGACCCGACTACTGCTGCTGCTCTCCTCCGCGCTTATCTTCCATGGCACTGCCGACGCCCAAGACGCCCCCGTGTTCTACAAAGAACACACCCTATTCTCCACCGCTCCGAACCCGCAGACATCGGTCAACACCATCGGGCGCTTCGGACCCGTCGGCATGGCCATCGAGCTGCACCAACCTGCTTTCACGATGTGGGTCGGCGCGATCGAGCCCGGCTCTCCTGCTGAGGCCGCCGGCAAATTTAAAAAAGGCCAGGTCATCGAGTCGCTCAACGGCGAGACGCTCAAGGACATCGATCCGCGCATCCAGCTCGGGCAGATCCTTGAGAAAGCCGAGGCCACAGATGGGATTATCAGGTTCGCGATCAAAGGTGAAGCGGCACCGGTCGAGGTGAAAATCCCTGTGCTCGGCTCATACAGCAAGACGTGGCCGCTTGATTGCGCCAAGTCCGACAAGATCGTGCGGAATTTCGCGGAATACCTGAAAAGGCCGGACACCCCGAAAGGCTTCGCGGACATCGGGATGCTGTTCCTGCTTTCCACCGGCGACGACGCGGATCTTCCGGCTGTCCGCGACTGGGTACATGGGCTTAAAGATAAAAATACCTCGGGTTACGCGTGGCACATCGGCTATGGCGGCCTCGCCCTCTGCGAATACTATCTGCGCACCGGCGACGCCGAGGCGCTGCCCATCATTCAGAGTTGGGTCGATGCCGCCGCGAAGGGCGAATACCTCGACGGCTGGGCGGGGCGCGGCGGAGTGGTGAAGCTCGGCTACGGTAACGGTCACCTCAACGCGGGCGGCACCCATGTCGTCACATTCCTGCTGCTCGCGAAACAGTGTGGCGTAAACGTTGATGAAAGCCTGCTCAACCGCACGCTCACTCATTTTTTTCGCTACGCTGGACGTGGGATCAACCCTTATGGAGACGACCGCCCGGAGACCTCCTTCGTGGACAACGGTAAACACGGCAAGCTCGCCTTCGCGATGGCCGCCGCTGCCTCGCTCACGCCAAACGGTGAGAAATCCGTCTATGCGAAAGCCCGCGACATCTGCGCGAAGACGAGTTTCTACACCACCACCTTCATGCTCCACGGCCACACCGGCGGCGGCATCGGGGAGATCTGGCGCAGCGCGGCGATGCCCTTGGTGAAAGACCAAAATCCGCTGCAATACCGCGAGTTCATGGATCATCGGAAATGGAACTACGATCTTTCCCGTAGATACGACAGCACCTTCGCCATCCTCGGCGGGGCGGGCTACGATAAGGAGGAGTGGGGCACCGCTTACGCCCTCACCTACACCATGCCGCGCAAGACCCTCCGCATCACCGGCGCGCCGCCTTCGAAATTTTCCAAGACCCACCCGCTCCCCGCCCGCCCTTGGGGCACGGCGGCGGATGACGTGTTCCTTTCCATGCAGCCCGTCGCTGACAAGGACGGGAAAACCCGCGACCTCTCCGGCGAGTTACTCACCGCGGCATCGGCCAAGCCGCTCATTCACAGCCTGCAAGCAAAGGAACCCGACGACGACACGATACGCCGCTACGTTTACCATCCGGAATACCTCATCCGCCACATGGTCTCGAACATGGCCGCCGGCCTCACCGCCGATTACATGTTCCCGAAGCCCGGCCAAAAGGTGCGCAAGGAGCTGCTCGATGAATTCGCCCGCCACGCCGATCCCCGCGTGCGCAACGCTGGCATCCGTGCCTCGATCATCATTTTCGATCCGGCCGATGATTGGTCGAAGTCCCTTTTCGCCTACGCCATCGAACGCCTTCAGGATGACGAGGAATCGTGGTTCGTGAAAGACGCCTGCCTCGCGCTCATCCGCAAAGCCACGCCGGACATGATCGTGCCGCACGTGGATGTGATTCTGCCTTTCCTGAAACACAAGGAACAGTGGCTCCAGAACGGCGCGCTGATGGTTCTCGCCAATGTGATCACCGACGTGCGTGTTTACGAAAAAGTCCTGCCACCTGTCGGTGAGCTGATCCAAACCACCCCGCGCCAGAGCACCACCAACGGCCCGCTTTATGCCATCCGCCAACAGCTCCCCAACGCCACCCCCAAGGTGCGCGACCTCGCCCTCAAGGCCATCGGCGACGCCTACGCGAATTACAGCGGCGGCGACAAATGGGTCGGAGGTCAGGATCTCACAGGCCACCGCAAGGAGACCCTCGGCGTGCTTGCCGCCGCCCTCGCGGACGTGCCTGGAGGCTTCGATATCCTCTATGAAGTTTCGAAAAAACAATTCCCCGGCAACCCGCTGCCGCATGACGAGATTTTCCTCGCCGCCGATCCGGAGAAATTCGGACCGAAGCTGAAAGGAGCTATCCTCCCCCTGATCCGCGAGGAGCTGATCTTCCAATACGTCGGCACAAACCGCCGCACCATTTTTAACGATCTCAAAAACCCCCGCCAGAGCGGCGCGGTGACCAACTCCCTCGATGGGCTCGTCTCGCTCTACAACAAAATCGGCGTCCACGACTACGACTGGAAACCCTTCGGCCCCGACCTGAAAAACGAGCAGTGGAATTACTTCACCTTCGATCCGAAGGAAACGCAGAAGTACGACCTCTCCCCATGGCGCTACCGCACCGTCACTTATCCGGCTGGCATGGAAAACTGGTTCGCTGCGGATTTCGATCCCGCCAAGGTCGGCTGGAAAAAAGGCCCGTTCCCCATCGGTCAGTTCAACAACAAGCTCGGCGACATCCAAAGCCCCTACAACCAGTGGGACGCGACCCCACGCACGCTCTGGGAAAAGGAAGTCCTGTTAGTCAACGGCACTTTCCAGCTGCCACCCGCCAAACCCGGCCACCTTTACCGCCTCCGCGTCCAGACCGGCCAGGGCGTAGGCGCGGGCGATGGCTTCCGCGTTACCATCAACGGCAAGCAGCTCGTCGAAGCGAAGGAAGGACTAGGCCGCCGCGCGGGCGACACGATCCGCGGCGGCTGGGTCACCGAGGAGTTCACTACCGAGTTCGGCAAAGGTCCCGTCACCCTCGCCGCCACCAGCTTCCTCAAATACGGCGACCGCGCCATCGTCACCATGCCGCCCGTGCCTCGCGGCATCTTCAGTATGTGGCTGGAGGAAAGGAAACTCCCGCCGCTCGATGAAGCCACGCTCCGCAAGGCCGCCAGTTTCGTCCCGATGCTCTCCTCGGACTGGCAGGCGCTGCAGGATCCAGCAAACCCCGCCGAGGATCCCAACGCGGGCAAATTCCGCTTCGACGGCAAGCTCACCGCCAATCCGAAAATCGCAGGCTCATGGTCTGTCGTCGCGCAGGTCGCCACGCCCGCCGCTTTCGATCCGCAGGTGAAACCAAATCCCGGCCGCTCGCCTTTCCAGAAAATCACCTTCAAGGAAGACGGCATCACCGACACCACCCGCTGGATCTGGTCCGGCGCCACACTGATCGATCTGGAGCAGGACACCGCGCACAAAATCGCCCCGCAGTCCATCGGCGGCGCCGATTACCTCTTCATCGAGTCCGGCGGCTTCAGCCCGAAAAACCCACCGGGCTGGACATCCCCGCTGATGGTGCTGAAGCGGAATTGACGCGGGCTTCGGAGCCATTTTCGCAAAGCTTTTCGCAAACGTCTCCTTGTTGCTCAGGAAGGCATTTGCTAGACTGACGCCCCTAGCATATCGCTATGAAATGCCGGTAGTGTGCGACGACAATTAGAGTTACCCCCTGACGACAATTAAAACTACCCATTGAAGGGGACTGTTCCGCTTGGGCGGTGATGGCTTGCGCTGAAGCTGGTTCTCTTGTAATTAAGTTGTCTGTGATCTCTCCTGCCTTCATCACCGAATGGTCGCAACAGTGCGATTGGATCTCGCCGGCTCAAGTTGAGCACGCAGGATTTTTATCCGATACCCCGCCGCATCTCCACCCACGCCACGCTTCAGGAGCTGTTGGACAATCGGCTGGTCTGGAATGAAGCGCGGTTCTGCTTTGTCCAAGAGCGGGACAAGAACCTCGGCGGCAACAGCCTGTTCCGGAGCGAGGAACGGATCGCCGCTGAGAAGCGTCACCTAAAAAGCAAGTGGAAGGCGCACATATCCGCATCCGTCCGGGGAGTTGAGACCGGTTACCTAAAGCCTGCGCTTTAATTTGGAAGGTTGGGGCAAGATTCCCCAACAACGGCCTGGGGCTGGAATCCCCAGCTACGATTCAATACAAAAGGACTTTTGGCAGACGGTCTATCCCATCGCCGTCCTTGACCTCGCCGCTTGCGAGGTCTACCCACGGTGTATGGAAAATGATCTTGCTCTCGCCACCGAGGCCGCGCTTGCGGCGGGAAAACTGCTGCGTGCGCACTTCGGGAAATCGCTAGTGGTGGATGAGGCGATGCACCACGACATCAAGCTCGTCCTCGACAAGGAATCCCAGGATCTCATCACGGAAATCCTCCTCACCGCCCGCCCGGGCGATGCGCTTTACGGCGAGGAAGGCATTGCGGGAAACCCCGATTCCACGCGGCAATGGATCGTCGATCCCATTGATGGCACGGTGAATTTCTTCTATGGCATCCCCCATTTCTGTATCTCTATCGCCCTGCGTGTGGACGGCGAGATCACCGTCGGCGTGATCCACGACCCGATGGTCGGCGAGACATGGACGGTGGAAAAAGGCGGCCCGCCGATGCTTGATGGCGTACCGATCCAAGTCAGCCCGCGGACAAAGCTGGAGGAATCCATTCTCTTCGTCGGTTGCGGCAAGGACACCGAGGCGTTGAACACCGGCATCGCCCGTTTCCACAAGGCCTCGCTGCGCGCCCGCAAGATGCGGATGATGGGCTCCGCCGCGCTCGGCATGGCCTACATCGCCAGCGGACGGCTCGATGCCTACGTGGAATCCACTATCTCGCTCTGGGACATCGCAGCCGGCCAGCTCCTCGTCGAGGCGGCGGGCGGCAAAGTCACCCTCACGCAAAAACCCGGCAAGGCGGACTCCTGGGCCATCGTCGCCACCAACGGCAAAATCCCTATCGAGGAAATTCTTTGAGATGCAGCGGACTCATTCTTTATCTTATCGGGTAAGATATTCAAAGGGACATATTCAAAGGGACAGACAAATTGTATTCCGGAATCCAGAAACCAGAGACCAGATCGAGATGGGTTCATGGAAGGAAGTTTCGCGGATCTACCGGCGGGCGATGGGTATGGCGCTGGGGAGGAAAAACTCAAATTTCAAAATTCAAGTAAGAGTAAAACCTCGGTCACCAAGAACACGGCGGAGATGCTGGAGTCGGAGGACAACGAAACCGTCTTGCCGGATCTCGGGATGGCGGGGATGTTGAGGAAACGGGTGAGATATCTCACGGACGGGGCGGTGATCGGGAGCAAGGCGTTTGTGAACGAGGCGTTCGCGGGGGCGCGTGATAGGTTCACGAAAAGAAGGAAAGATGGCGCGAGGAGGATGCGAGGCAGCGGCGCGGCGGCGAAGGGTGTTTTGTGGAGTATGCGGGATCTGCGGGTGGGCGTGTGACCGCCGCTTCTCATACATACCGACCGGCCCTAACGCCCGACAATCCGCAAGCCAACGATAACGTTTGAAGTCAGAACGTAAGAAGCTAAGTTATTTTTTGATTTTTATTCAAAACTCGCAATGCCCCGGCGTGCGGGGGAAGGGGATCACATCGCGGATATTATGGACGCCGGTGACGAACATCAGTAGGCGCTCGAAGCCCAGGCCGAAGCCCGCGTGGGGCACGGTGCCGTATTTCCGCAGATCCGCATACCAGCCGTAGGCCTCGGGATCGATTTGGTGGTGCTTGAAATTTTCTAACAGCACATCGTAGCGCTCCTCCCGCTGTGAGCCGCCGATGATCTCGCCGATGCCCGGGACGAGCAGATCCATCGCGGTCACGGTTTGTCCGTCGTCGTTGAGGCGCATGTAGAAGGGCTTGATCTCCTTGGGGTAGTTGAAAACGGTGGTTGGCTGTTTGAAATACTCTTCCGTGAGCCAGCGCTCGTGCTCGGATTGCAGGTTCAGGCCGTAGGCGACGGGGTATTGGAAATCTTTTCCCGACGCCTCTAACAGCTTCACCGCGTCGGTGTAGGAGATGCGCTGGAAGGGCTTTTCGACGACGTGTTCGAGCCGTGCGCGCAGGGTCTTGTCGATG
>CAMCXJ010000031.1 GCA_945883455.1 Prosthecobacter debontii | reverse complement strand
CGTTTCATCGACATGACCAGCGGCTTCGGGGTGGCGGGGATCGGCTACGGCTTTACCGGCGAGGCCTTGCGGAAACAGAGTATTTCCCTGATGCACGCGATGGGCGATGTGCATCCGGCGCGGGTGAAGGTGGAGCTTTGCGAGGTGCTTTCGGAGATCACCTTCGAAAAATGGCAGGGCAAGAAGGGCAAATGTCTGTTCGGAAATTCCGGCTTCGAGGCGGTGGAGGCGGCTCTGAAAACGGCGGTGCTGGCCACAGGGCGGAGCGGGATCCTTTCCTTCGAGGGCGGCTACCACGGCCTCGGCTACGGGGCCTTGCTCGGACAAGGGATCGGCTGGTTCAGCGAGCCGTTCGAAGGGCAGCTCGCAAAGGTCACCCGGAGGCTGGCGTTTCCCCGGACGGAGGCGGAGCTGGATGTTTTCAGGGAGGAGCTTTGGGAAATCGACGGCACAAAGGTCGGCGCGGTTTTGGTCGAGCCGATCCAAGGGCGCGGCGGGATCGTGGTGCCGCCGTTAGGTTTCCTAACAGAGCTGAGGAAATGGTGCGATACCGTCGGCGCGGCGCTCATTTTCGACGAGATCTACACCGGCTTCCTGCGGACGGGCAAAATGTTCGCCTGCGAGCGGGAGGGTGTAGTCCCCGACCTGATCTGCCTCGGCAAGGCGCTGGCCGGTAGCTTTCCCATCTCCGTCTGCGTCGGCAAGGCGGAGGTCATGGACGCGTGGCCCGAGACCCACGGCGAGGCGCTGCACACCAGCACGTTCCTCGGAAACCCGATGGGCTGCGCGATGGCCATCGAGGCGATACGCCGTTACCGTGAGCCCGAAACGCAAGCGATGGTTGGTGCTGCAACAGAACATCTCGCCGCCGCCCTGCAGACGCTTTCCGACCTGCCCGCCGTAAAAAACATCCGCGGTGAAGGGCTGATGATGGGCGTGGAAACCGACAGCGGTGATCGTGCGCTTCAGGCCGTGAAAGGCTTGCTACAGGACGGCATCCTTGCCCTCCCCGAAGGCCCTCACGGCGATGTTGTGGCCTTCACCCCGCCGTTCTGCGTTTCCAGGGAGGAAATCGATTTCGCCATCGGAAAACTGCGTGGGCGCTTGGGGGGAGCACACGCGCCCTCGCGTGTTGTTTCCGGCGCCCCCGCCGGAAACTTGGCTTGAGATAGGGCGGGCGTTGATTCGGCTATGCGGCGCGAATGATCTTTCTGGCCGACGGAGAGCGAGGGCGCACTCCGCGACACGCGGGGGCGCGTGTGCTCGCCGAAGAACCATCATCGCCCCTTGCCCTCCCCGCACGCATCGGCTAGGGAATGGGCGCACCTTCCCGTCAACGCCTTTGCTCCATCTCAATCCGACTCCCCTCACGCTTTGGCTTGGCATCGCCGCTTTGCTCGGGGTGGCTTGGCTTTGCGTTATTTCCTGGAAGCGCAGCCCGCACCCGCGCCGCACCGCCGCCTTGGAAATCCTACGGTTTTTCATCGCCGCGATCGTCGTCATGCTGCTCTGGCAGCCGGAGTGGCGCACGATCATCAATCCCACCACGAAACCCCAGATAGCAATCCTTTGGGACGACTCGGGTTCCATGAAAACCCTCGATGCCCGCCTGCCCGCCGCGCTGGCCGGTGAGGGGAAAGCAGAATCCATCGTCGCCCGTGCGGAGTGGGTGGAGAAAGCCCTTGCCTCCGATCTCTGGACCCCGCTGCGCTCCGGCGGCGCGAACGATCTGATCACCAGGCCCTTCGCCACCCCCGGCGAGAGCGGCCTCAACGGCACCGACCTCAGCGAGCCGCTCGAAAGCCTTCTCGGTGAGGAAAACAACCTACGAGCCGTCGTCCTGCTCAGCGACGGCGATTACAACCTCGGCCAGCCGCCCGTCGGTGCGGCGCAGAAATACCGCCTGCGCGGCGTGCCGATTTTCACCATCCCCGTCGGCAGCGAGACGCGCCTGCCGGATCTCGATCTGCTCACCGTCACCGCGCCGACCTACGGCATCGTCGGCGAGAACGTGCAGATCCCTTTCACGATCCGCTCCTCGCTTGACCGGCAGGTGCGCACCATCGTCCGCCTCCGCGACGAGTCCGGCCGCGAGCGCACGAAAAACATCGTCCTCGCGCCGAATGCCGAAACCTACGACTCCATCCTCTGGCGCTTGGAAAAAGAAGGCTCGTCCACCCTCACGCTCTCCATCCCGGTCGAGGACGGTGAGCTGGTTTCCGCGAACAACTCCCGCGCCTTCACCATTTCCGGCCGCCCTGAGCGCATCCGCGTGCTCATCGTAGAGACCTTGCCGCGCTGGGAGTTCCGCTTCCTCCGCAACGCCCTCCAGCGCGATCCCGGCGTCGAGCTTTCCTGCCTCCTTCTCCGCCCCGAGCTCGGCCCCGGCGGCGGCACAGATTACATCGAGAAATTTCCCGAAACCCTGGAGGAGCTCTCGAAATTCGATGTCGTCGTGCTCGGCGATGTCGGCGTAGGAAAAAACCAACTCACCGCGGAGCAGTGCGCACTGATCCGCGGCCTCGTGGAAAACCAAGCATCCGGTGTCGTGTTCCTGCCCGGTCGGCAAGGCAACCAGTTCACGCTCCTCGATACCGCGCTTTCCGATCTCATCCCCGTCACGCTCGACGACAAGAACAAGCAGGGCTTCCCCGAAACCCTCGCCACCCCTCTGAGACTGACCACCGAAGGCCGCGCCTCGCTGCTCACCATGCTGGGCGATTCCGAGGAGGAAAACCCCGAGATCTGGCGGCGCTTGCCGGGCTTTTTCTGGCACGCCCCAGTCGTCCGCGCAAAGGGCGGCACGGAAGTCCTCGCCGAGCACACGAACCGCCGCGGGCCCTTCGGTCCCGTGCCGCTGATGGTCACCAAGGCGGCGGGCAGCGGCAAAGTCCTGTTCATGGGCATCGATTCCGCATGGCGCTGGCGGCGCGGCGTGGAGGATCTTTACCACTACCGCTTCTGGGGCCAGGTCGCGCGCTGGATGTCGTACCAGCGCAACATGGCCGCCGGCCAGCGCGTGCGCCTTTTCTACACCCCGGAGCGCCCCGAACCCGGCGCATCTGTCACCCTCAATGCCAACGCCTTCGATGCGAACGGCGCGCCGCTAAAGGAAGGCGCGGTCTCCGTGGACATCACCTCGCCGGACGGCAAATCGCAGCGCGTGGAGCTCCAGAAAAACGAATCCGAGTGGGGCTCCTACGCTGGCCGTTTCAAGGTCGATCTGCCGGGGGCATGGAAACTCCGTGCCACCGTTTTCGGAGCCTCAGAACTGCCCACCGAAACCATCATCCTTGCGCAGGGTGTGGATATTGAGAAAACTGGTCAGCCAGCACGCCCGGATGTCCTAGCGGAAATTGCCAAGGTTTCCCGCGCCCGCAGCATCCTCCCCGAGCAACTCGCGGAACTCATCGGCGAGATCGACGCCCTCCCCGAGCCGCGCCCCCTCGAAAACCGCATCCCCCTCTGGTCCCACTGGGCCACCCTCGTGCTGCTGGTCGTTCTGCTGAGTGTCTTCTGGGTCGGACGGAAACTAAACGGCGCGTTTTAAAACTCAAACCACCCCGCACGCGCTCGGATACCAGGCGGGCAGGACGGTGGCTTCGTCCTTGAAGCGGGCGAGGATCTCCGCCGGGACGTGGCGCTTGTGGGCGATGACCGTGTAGACATGCTCCGCGAACCATCCGTCGCGCAACGTCCATAAGCCTTTCTTGCCTTTCGCCTCACCCCAGCTGTTCTCCACCAGCCATTTCCGCGGAGATCCATCCGCCGCAAGATCGACGCCGATCAGAGCCATCGCGTGCGACGAGGCACCGGCGTGGAATCGCGTTCGCTGCGCCTTCGTGATCGCAAGATCAATCCCGAACAAGCTTCCGTAATCGAAAAGATCGGTAGCCATCAGCCCATGCTCCGTGGATTGGTCGAAACCCATGTTCACCGCAAACCACAGCGGCTCGTTGGCAAGGATCGAAATCTTCGCGATTTCTTTCATCGTCTCCGCTCCGACATTCACAAAATCCATACAATCCTCGCCCACCATATTGCGGGCGCGATCAAAGCAGTAATGCTTGTTCAAATCGTTGTGCGGATCGTTGTAGAGGCATACGTAATCGCCCAGCGAGGTGCCGACGTATTTCTCATAGAAAGACCGCGGCGTGCGTGTCTCCGGAGCGCTCAGCCCTTCATCCTCCACGCTCGCAGAATCCGCTGTCTCTGCCTTTTTATCCGCGCTCTTGCGGATCCGGAAACGCCACTCGAACTCCACCGGCGGCTCGCCGAGGTTGATGGCAAGGAAACGATAAACCTCCTTCAAGGCGGAAACCTTTTCCGCTCGCAATGCATCTACTTGGGCACCGTTCTCATGAAGCTCGATCATCCGCGCGGCATGGTGGCGCAGCAACCGTCCGAGGATCTCGTTGAGCGTCTTGGTCTCCGAGCTCGATTTCGTCTCCGGCATCGCGGAAAGCGGCACCACTCCATATTTCCCAACAAGCGCCACCAAAAAATTCCACCAGCCACCCTCCTCGGGGGAGTGCTTGTTCACCAGCTCCCACTCGCGATCCATGAAATCCGCGCCGCGCAGCTCTATGACAGATTCCAAATAGAGGTTGGACTTCTCCATCTTGTCCCAGAACTGCAGATACGCCGTGGAAAACTCGAACGACTCCATCTTGTGCTCGCGCATCACCTGCGGGCGCAGCGTGTTGAGCCCCGCGAACATCCAGCATCGACCGGATTGTTTCTGGTCGGTCACACCCTCGCGCTTGATCCGGTGGCTGAAGTGCCCGTCCTCACCCCGCACCGCGTCGCGGTTGAGCGCTAGCGAATCGATAGCATTATTCGTCACCGCGTTGTGCAAGGCCCTGTCCTCGCGCGACATTACATATCCCTCGCGGAGATCCTTGAGAAGATCCGTGGTCAGCACGCCTTGGGTTGATTTAGCATCGGGCGCGGCGGGGGGTGTCATTAGGTGGGGTGTCATACTGTTCTCTTAGATACTGGCGGGCGGAAAGTATTGCGGCGGCAGTCCATCTGTCCATGTCGGAATCCATGATCTTGAAAATCTTACGCAGACCATGCAGGTTAGATCCGCTCCCCCACCGAAAAACGCAAGCCGCTACGCGTTTCCGCGACAATTACCTTGCACCCCATCCAGCCACATCCGAGCTTGTTCCCGATTTATGAAACGAATCCCATCCCATTCCAAACTGAGGGTCGCGATCTCGCTGGAGATGGAATGGGCTTACAAGCGCCACCTCCAGATCTACGCAGGCAGCCAACACTACGCGGACGAAGCGGGCTGGCTCTGTAGCGTGAACCCCGCCATTGACCGAATGCTCTCGATCGGTGCGGACGGACGCCCCAACTACGACGGCATCATCGCCCGCGCCACTCCCGCCCTTGCCGCCGCCGCGAAAAAAGTCGGCGTGCCTCTCGTCAATGTCTGGCTCAACTCTCCCGTCCGCGATCTACCCAGCGTGTTTTCCGACTTCGAGATTTCCGGTGCCATGGCCGCCGAGCACCTCATCGGGCGCGGCTTCCGCCAGTTCGGATACCTAGGCTTCCGGCGCGACATCGATTCCCGCCAGCAGCTTGTTGGCTTCCGCCGGGTCACCAAAGCCGCCGGTTTCCCCTGCACCGCCCACCACCTCGTCGCCAACCGACTGGAAGGTTCCGCGCCCGGCTGGGAAAGCTTTGTCGCCGGCTTGGATGCGTGGATTGACACTTGGGTGCCTCCCATCGGGATCTTCGTCTGCGGTGATCTCTACTGCCGCTATCTCATCGATGTCTGCCGCGCCCGGGGGCTGCACGTTTCCCAAGAAGTCGCCATCGTCGGCACAGGCGACGAGCCCACGCTCTGCAACGCCCCAGAACCCAGCCTCACCAGCATCGATATCGGCTACGGCAAAGTCGGCTACCACGCAGCCGCCATGCTCGCCCGCCTCATGGCGGGCGGGGAGCCGCCCAAGACCCCGGAACTCATCGCCCCCGCGGAGCTGGTGCCGCGCCGCTCAACGGATGTTTACGCCTCCGAAGATCTGCTAGTCGCCCGCGCCTTACGCTTCATTTCCGAAAACAGCCACCACCGCATCAAGGTGGATCACGTCGCCGCTGCCGTCGCGACCACCCGCCGCACCCTTGAGCGCCGCTTCAACGATTACGCCGGGCGCACCATCGCCGATGAGATCACCCGCCTCCGCCTCGAGCGCGCGAAACGCCGCATGGTCGAGACCGATGCGCCCATGAAAGACGTCGCTATCGACGCCGGCTTCCGCAACGCCGACCATTTCTACAAGGTCTTCACCCGCATCGAAACCATCCCTCCCTCCCAATACCGCGAGGAAAGGCAGCAGGCATTTCCGCAGAAGGTTTGAAACTTTAAATTTCAAACTCTACCCCTCAATCGGCTTCCTCGAGAACCTCACCAAGGTAGCGGAAACGCCCGGTTGAAGGCGAAGACCTTGTCGCGGATGGCGTGGAGCTTGGCGGTGTTGGTGTGGTCGGCGAGGGCATCGGCGATGAAGTCGGCGACCTGCACGACGTCCTTTTCTACCATCCCGCGGGTGGTGACGGCGGGGGTGCCGATGCGGATGCCGGAGGGCTTCATGGGGCTACCGGTGTCAAAAGGGATGCCGTTCTTGTTGACCGTGATGCCCGCCTCGTCGAGGGCGACGGAGGCTTCCGAGCCGTTGAGGCCTTTCGGGCGGAGATCGACGAGCATCACGTGGTTGTCCGTGCCGCCGGAGCAGATGCGGAAACCGTGGTGCGTGAGGCGCGCGGCGATGGCCTGCGCGTTTTTCACGACCTGCGCGGAGTAGGTTTTGAACTCCGGTTTCAGCGCCTCACCGAAGCAGACGGCCTTCGCCGCGATGACGTGCATCAGCGGGCCGCCCTGGATGCCGGGGAACACCTGGGAGTCGATTTTTTTCGCGAACTCCTCCTTGCAGAGGATGATCCCGCCGCGCGGGCCGCGCAGGGACTTATGAGTGGTGGAGGTGACGAAATCTGCGTGGGGGAAGGGGCTGGGATGCACCCCGGCGGCGACCAGACCGGCAATGTGCGCCATATCCACGAAAAGGTAAGCGCCGACTTCGCGGGCGAGTTTCCCCATGCGCTCGAAATCGATGATCCGCGAGTAAGCGGAAGCGCCCACGGTGATGAGGGCGGGCTTGAGTTCACGGGCGGTTTTTTCCAACTCGGCGTAATCGATGCGTTCGTCATCGGGGGAAACGCCGTAGTGGGTCACGTCGTAGAAGCGGCCGGAGAAGTTCGCCTTGTGGCCGTGGGTGAGGTGCCCGCCGTGGGCGAGATCCATGGTGAAAATTTTATCTCCCGGCTTGAGCACGGAGAAATAGACGGCGGTGTTCGCCTGCGAGCCGGAGTGCGGCTGGACGTTGGCATGATCGGCGCCGAAAAGCTGCTTGGCGCGCTCGATGGCGAGCGTCTCGACGACATCCACGTATTCGCAACCGCCATACCAGCGTCTCCCGGGATAGCCCTCCGCGTATTTGTTTGTAAGCAGCGAGCCCTGCGCCTCCATCACGGCGGGCGAGGCGAAGTTTTCCGAGGCGATCAGCTCGATGTGGTTCCGCTGGCGGTGCTCCTCGCCGACGATGGCCTGGTATAGCTCCGGATCGGTGACGGAAATGCGGCTGCCGGAAGATTTGCAAACACGCGCCTCATGGCGGCCGCCCTCGAATTCCGTGGTCAAAAACACTTCGGTCATTTCCAACGCGGTAGCGATGTCGATTTTTTTTCCGGAAAGGCAGAGCACGTTGGCATCGTTGTGTTTGCGGGTGGTGACGGTTTCCTCGATGTCCCGGACGTTCGCTGCGCGGACATGGGTGTGGCGGTTCGCGGCGATGCACATGCCCACGCCTGAAGTGCAGGCGAGGATACCGAAATCGAAGGTGCCGTCCGCGACGTTGCGGGAAACGAGATTCGCGTAGTCCGCGTAATCCACCGAGTCCGGCGTGTCCGTCCCGAAATCCTCCACCTCATGCCCTGCGGCGCGGAGGTGGGCGACGATGGCGTTCTTCATTTCAAAGGCGCCATGATCGGCGCCGACGGCGATGCGGAGTGGGGATTGGCTCATGGGTCGGGGATGCATGCGCATTCAACGACGGGAAGTGGGGGTTGGAAACCGGAAATTTGGGGAAAGTTGCATCCCGCAATCTTTCGCTCGCATCCTGCGCGGAGGAAACTAAGAATCTCCGTGCGGTAAGTCCCGCCCAACCCCAAAAACCCCAAGTATGAATAGCATTGAAATCATTCTCTTCATTGTCGCCGTTGTCGGCGTAATCGCCCTCGGCATTTGGAAAAGCCGCGATGAGACGGGCGCGGAAACAAACGCTTCAGATTATTTCCTTGCGGGTCGCGGCCTGACTTGGTGGCTCGTCGGCTTCTCGCTGATCGCGGCGAATATCTCGACGGAGCAGTTTGTAGGCATGTCCGGATCTTCCGCGAACTGGCTCGGCATGGCCATCGCCTCCTACGAATGGATCGCCGCAGTCACGCTCGTCATCGTCGCGTTCTGGTTCCTACCCCGCTTCCTCAAGGCCGGCCTTTACACCATCCCGGAGTTCCTCGAATACCGCTTCGATGCTGTTGCCCGGTTCACAATGGCCATCCCGGCGATTGTCACCCTGGTCTTCGTGGCGACCTCCTCGGTCATCTTCTCGGGTGCGAAGTTCATCTCGGAGTATTACAACACCGTGCCGGTTCTCAACAACCTGACGGCGATGTGCTGGCTGATCGCCATCTTCGCGGCGGTCTATGTTTTCGTGGGAGGCCTGAAGGCCTGCGCTTGGACTGATTTGATTTGGGGAGCGGCCCTGATACTCGGAGGGATTGTCGTCCTGGCCTTCGCGATGAGCGCGCTTTCCGACCGGCCGGCGGAAGACCTGATCCTGACCAAAGTGGCGAACTCCAGCGCGACGGTGGCGGATCTCGAAGGTGCCGGTGCCTGGGAGCGGATGATGCTTCTCAACGATGGAAAGAATGGCGAGGCCGTGGCGCGGAACGGAGATAATCTCTCAGGTGGCAAAATGCACATGGTGCGCCCGAAAGAGGACTCCGACATCCCGTGGACCGCGCTGCTCATCGGGCTATGGATTCCCAACCTCTTCTATTGGGGGCTCAACCAGTATATCGTCCAGCGAACGCTCGGTTCCAAGTCGCTCGCGGAGGGACAGAAGGGCATTGTTTTCGCCGCTTTCCTCAAGCTCATCATTCCTTTCGTAGTCGTCATCCCCGGCATCCTTGCTTTCAACCTGTTCTCGGGCGACCTGCAAAAAGGAGCCCAATCCTCCAACCAGACAATCATCGAGAAGGGCGGACAGTCAGCCGTCTATAAAGTGAACACCGAGTTCGTGAAGCTGGAACCCGCGCTTGCGGCAACAGTCTTTGCCGCGAACGCGAAAGCCGCCGGAGGCCAAGTGGATCTGCCTGCGGACGCAACTGCTGAGCAGATCGCCGCGCAGATCAATGCATTTGCCAGTAAGGCAGGAAACTCTGCGGGCGATCTCAAGGGCTATGATTACGATGCCGCGTTTCCCGTACTGGTGCGCAACCTGATCAAGCCTCACCCGCTGATCTCATGGTTCGTGCTGGCCGCACTCTGCGGAGCCGTCATCAGCTCACTGGCCTCGATGCTCAACTCTGCCTCGACGATCGCTGCGATCGACCTCTATTCCAAGGCCACCGGCGTTACGGATTCAACCAAGCTGGTCTTCGTAGGCCGCATGTTCGTGGTGATCTTCGTTATTCTTGCTGCACTCATCGCCCCGCAGCTCAGCAACTTTGCATCGATCTTCTCATACATTCAGGAGTTCCAAGGCTTCATCTCTTCGGGAATTCTGGGCGTGTTCATCTTCGGCTTCTTCTCGCCGCGCACCCCACGCTGGTTCGGCATGATTGGCATCGTGACCAACATAGTGTCCTATGGCGCTCTAAAATGGGTGTTCGGCCCGATGATTGTCGAAAAGGGTTGGTGGTACGCGAAGGAAATGGCCTTCCTGGATCGGATGGCCATCTGTTTCACCCTCGTCATGCTAATCGGCGCGATTGTCACCATCCTCAAGCCGCTGGCCAAGCCGGTCATACTTCCGGTAAACGACCAGATCGAGCTGACCACATCCTCCAGCGCGAAGGTGGTGGGCTTCGTGGTAGTTGCGTTAACAATCGCCCTCTACGCGGTTTTCTGGTAACGCCACCGTTGATCCACCCGCCATGCTTTCCCCGAACACCCCTACCGACAGCCTCGTCTCCGAGGCGGGTGCCGCGCTGCTCTCCCGCTACGGCGTTTCAGCTACTACGGTTGCCGTAGCTCCGGGCAGGGTGAACCTGATCGGCGAGCACATCGATTACTGCGATGGCTTCGTGCTGCCCTTCGCAATCCAGCGGGCGGTGGTCATCGCCGCCGCGCCGAACGGGACTTCGGAGATTCGCGTCGCGACTTCTTTCGATACCGATGGCGCGGTGATCCCGCTGGGAGCGCCGCAGGAAATTTCCGATCCGAAATGGTCGAACTACCTGCGCGGCGTGATCGAGGGCTTCCGGTTGCGCGGGATCGCGGTGCCGGGGTTCGATGCGTTCATCGTCTCCAGCCTGCCGGTGGGCGCGGGGCTTTCCTCCTCCGCCGCGCTGGAGTGCGCCATGGCGACTTTGCTGGAGGGCTTCACGGGCATATCCCTCGGCACGCGCGAAAAGGCGCTGCTGGCGCAGAAAGCGGAGCATGATTTCGCGGGCGTGCCCTGCGGGATCATGGATCAGTTCGCGTCCGCCTTCGGAAAGGCAGACCAACTCATCCTCATCGACTGCCGCTCCACGGAAACGGAGATGGTGCCCTTCGCCGATCCAGCGCTGACCATCCTCGTATCTAACACCAAGGTTTCCCACGAGCTTTCCGACGGCGGCTACGCGGCACGCCGGAAAAGCACGGAGGACGGCCTCGCCGCCATCGGCAAGACGAGCTGGCGCGATGTCACCCCTGCGGATCTCAATGGTACTGAGGGGAAAATGGATGCCATCACCTTCCGCCGCAGCCGTCATGTCGTCGGTGAAATCGCGCGAACCATCGGTGCGGTGGATGCGTTGAAAGGAAATGATTTTTCCAAGCTCGGCGGCCTCATGTATGCCAGCCACGATTCCCTGCGCGATGATTTCGAGGTTTCCTGCCCGGAGCTCGACCACCTCGTGAAAGCCGCGCGCGGCCTTGAGGGCGTGATCGGCGCGCGGATGACAGGCGGCGGCTTCGGCGGCTCCACGGTCACGCTCTGCCAAGCGGACAAGGCGCAAGCCATCGCCGCAGCCCTCGTGGCATCCTACGAGGCGGAGTTCGGTTTCGCGCCGGAAATCTTCGCCACCCGCCCGGCGGAGGGCGCGAGGTTGGTGTGAACCCGATGTTTTTGCCGGTGACGCGTGGGCGTGGTCATGACAGCATGGGATGGTATGAGGAACCCCGCCCCATCTTTCCGGCTTGCGCCGGTGCTTGCCTTCACCGGCCTCTATGTCGCCCTAGCCGCCGTCGGCGCGCTGGCATGGGGTAGCCGCGGGTTGCCTTTATATCTCGGGGTGATGGCGGTGCTGGTTCCGTCGCTTTACCTTGTCGACCGGCGATACCCGCTCACCGCGCCACTGCTCTGGACTTTCAGCGTGTGGGGGCTGCTCCACATGGCCGGAGGCCTGTTGACACTGCCTAACAGCGGAAGCTCGCTGCTCTACAGCTGGTGGCTGATCCCGGGTTGTCTCAGATACGACCATCTCGTTCACGCCTACGGTTTCGGCATCACTACCTGGCTGTGCTGGCACATCCTGAAGTCCGCGCTGCGCTTGCCCGATGGCTCGCCGGAGCTCGCGTCGCCGGGCGTCCTGCTGGTGTGCGTGGCGGCTGGCATGGGCTTCGGAGCCTTGAACGAGATGGTCGAATTCATTGCCACCCACCTGCTGCCCGAAAACAGCATCGGCGACTACGAGAACACAGGCTGGGATCTGGTGGCCAACTTTGCAGGTGTGCTGGTCGCCGCAGCGCTGATCCGGCGCGCGGGCCATTCAGTTCAACGGCAGGTTGGGGATAGGGTCGGATGATGTCGGCCGAGAATCCCGGAAGCGAAGCGGTTGCAGCCCTGCACACCGGGATGGCGGGAATTGACGCCTAAATGGAGTTGTTCCATGGTTGCGTGGCGCGGGAATCTTGTTAAAAGGATGACTGCACGGCGGCACGCTGCGCCTCAGCTGAAATGAACCACGAAACGGATACATTCAACGATGCGCTTTTTGGCAAGCTCCTCCAATCGGAGCTCCTGATCACGTATCAAGAGGCCTTCCGCTGCGCCACCGGCCTACCCCTGAAGCTGGTAAAACCCGATGCCACGCCCCGCGAGATCTGCACCGGGTTCGACAACGTGAGCCCGTTTTGCGCGAAGCTGAATGTCTGTGAGAAAGCCTGCGGCGCGTGCGTCGACATCAACCGCCGCCTCACCGAGGAGGCCGCGATCAACGGCCCTTCCTCGTGCAAATGCTTCACGGGCATGTCCGCTAGCGCCGTTCCCGTCCGCTGCGGCGGGTCGCTGATCGGGATGCTGCGGACGGGCCATGTTTTCCACAAAGTCCCCGAGCCGAAGGACTTCGACAGGACCGCCGCCACGCTTGCGCGTCAGGGGCTGACCAAGGACGACATCGAAAAGCTGCGCACAGCGTATTTCCAGACCCGTGTCGTCGAGCCTGAGCGCTACCGGAGCATGGTCACGCTATTGGCCACCTTCGGCGAACAACTCAGCAAGCACGCGGAGAAGCTTGCCATCGTAAGCGACGGCGATGAGCCGGAGGCCGTGGCGCGTGCGAGGAAATTCATCGAGAAAACCCTCGCGGATCCCTTGCCGCTGCCGCTCGTCGCGAGGCATGCAGGCCTCAGCGAATCCCATTTCTGCCGCGTTTTCAAGGAAGCCACCGGCCTCACGCTCACCGATTACATCAACCGCCGCCGCATCGAGTGGGCGAAAAAGGAGCTGCTCAAGCCTCAGGCGCGCGTTTCCGAGATCGCTTTCCACATCGGCTACCAATCGCTCTCCCAGTTCAACCGCAGCTTCGCCCGCTTCACCGGGAACTCCCCGACGAACTTCCGCCGCGAGGAGCTCTCCAAGCTCGCGGCGTGCTGATGCCGTTTCCCCCGCTTTTCGCGAAAAGGCGTTTGAATGCCGCGTGTCGGCTGCTATAAAATGGCATCACAGGAAAGATCCCACGGATTTTTCCCGTTCAGAATCCCGTCCACCGAACAAATCATGAAAACCCGACGTATCGCCACCGTTTTTGCCGCGCTGTTCCTTTCCCAGGGCGCCGCCGATGCCCGCACGTGGAAAAATTCCGACGGCACGAAAACCTTCGAGGGCGAGCTGAAAGCTTACAGCGCCGAGACAGGCAAAGTGACCGTGACGCTCGCCAACGGCAAGGATCTGACTTTCACGCAGGACAAGCTTTCCGCCGATGACATCGCTTTCCTCAAGGAAAAGGGAACCATCGCGCCGCCCGCTCCCGCCGCCGCGGCTTCCTCCGTGAAAGTGGAGGAGCCGCCCAAAGTCCTCCCCGATCCCGATGGCAAGGAAGCGGATATGACCAAGCCGGTGCAGGTTTTCGTCATGATGGGGCAGTCCAACATGCTGGGTTTCGGCAATCCCGGTCCGGTCAAGGGGGTTGCGGCTGAAAAATATCCGTACCTCGTCGATGATGCCGGAAACTGGAACGTGCGGAAGGACGTGCGGAATGTCTTTTTCTGCATGGGAGCCCTGAAATTCAATGATTGGTTAACCGCCGAAAACGGCAATGGCACCAAGAAATTCGGGCCGGAAATCGGAATAGGGAATTATCTGGGCCACGCCATGGACGCCCCGGTTATGCTACTGAAGTCGTGCGTGGGCAATCGCGCCTTGGGCTGGGACCTGTTGCCTCCCAGTGCGGTGGGCACCGGAGCAAACGGTGGATCATACCAAGGGGACTCGGAGAGCTCGAACCGGAAAGTCAGTGAAGAAGCCAAGGCGAAAAACGGCGGCTGGTATGCGGGCCTGCAGTACGATCAGGATGTGGGAGCCGCCCAAACCGCACTGAAGGATCTGGCAACCTATTATCCCGGCGGGACGAAATTCGAAGTGGCCGGATTCTTCTGGTGGCAGGGAAATGCCGAGGCGGGCAAGGGCAGCGTCGAAAATTACGACAAGAACCTGGCGTTTCTCTTCAATGACCTGAGAAAGGACTTCAACGCACCGAACGCCAAGTTCGTTTGTGCCACCTTGGGCGAGCACGATATGAACGCCCCTCTCTCTAAGAAGATGTTTGATTTCGTCGCGCTCCCCGAATTCAAAGATCAAGCCGCCGTGTTCTTTACACAACCTGTCGCCAATGGAGGAAGTAGCGGTAGCCATTACGGTGGCAATGGAGAGACATACATGAATGTGGGCGAAGGCATGGGGAAGGCCATGGTCGAGCTGCTCGCCCGGTAGGGACGATCCGGCTCGGTCGTCCCATTTCGGAAAAAAAATTCTCTCCAAACGGCTCGCGGGCATTTAGTTTCCGGGCGTGGCAAATGTAGTGAAACCATCCCAAGGCAGCTCTCTCTGGAAAGATGCGTGGCACCGGCTGGCGCGGAACAAGCCGGCGCTTCTCAGTCTGGGCGTTTTAGTGGTTGTGGTGATCGCATGCTTCATCGTGCCGTTCCTGCCTTTCGTAAATAATCCGACGGTGATCAACCTCGCCAATCCCGCGGCAGCGCCCGATGGCATTCATTGGTTCGGCACCGACCAGCTCGGACGGGATCTCTTCGCGCGCGTGCTCTATGGCGGCCAAGTTTCTTTGCTTGTGGGCTTTGTGGCCACCGGCGTGGCGGTGATTATCGGCGTAATCTACGGCGCGATTTCCGGTTATGTAGGCGGTAAGACCGATGCGGTGATGATGCGTTTTGTGGACATCCTCTTCGCCCTGCCCTTCCTTGTGCTGGTGATCCTTTTCGCGCTAGTAGTGGATGAACCTTCCTCTGATTTCACCACTTGGATCATCGAAACCACTGGCTGGGAACGCGACCGCGTCGCCCCCATCACCACGTTGATTCCGCTGTTCATCGCGATTGGCGCGATCGGCTGGCTCACCATCGCCCGCATCGTCCGCGCGCAAGTGTTGAGCGTGAAAAACCTGGATTTTGTGGAGGCCGCGGTCTCGCTGGGACTGAGCCGTTTCCGCATCCTATTCCGCCACATCCTGCCAAACGTGATCGGGCCCATCATCATTTACACCACGCTCGCCGTGCCCGGGATTATGCTACTGGAGAGTGTGCTGTCCTTCCTCGGTCTCGGCGTAAAACCACCGAACTCCTCATGGGGCATCCTTATCAAGGAAGGCGCGGATCGTATGGAGGTCACGCCCTACCTGCTGCTTTTCCCTTCCCTATTTTTCGCAGCTACCCTCTTCGCGCTGAACTTCCTCGGCGACGGCCTCCGCGACGCCCTCGACCCGAAATCTTCGAAGGATTGAGCCTGCTCTGCGTATGCGAACCGGGAAAATGCCTTCGATTGATGGCCTTGATTGGCTCTATCCGCCGGTCTGCGAGATTTGCGGGCTGGGGCTGTCCGATGGGAAGGCGCTCTGCGAACCATGCGCGGAGGGTCTGCCGCGCATCGCTCCTCCGTTTTGTGATGTCTGTGGCGAGCAT
>CAMCXJ010000030.1 GCA_945883455.1 Prosthecobacter debontii | reverse complement strand
ATCAGCAGATCCTTCGCGCCCAGTGGCTAGGCGATGCCTTTGGCGAGAAAAAAGTGAGCATCAGCCCTGGCAAGTATGGCATAGGTGGCGAGTTCTGGGATGGCTTGGCGTTTGTTAACAAGCAGATCATTGTGAAGAAAGCGGAAGTCAAAGCTCTCGAACTAGCTGGCGGTATGAAACTCGGTGAATCCGACGAATTGCTTGGCGACGAGGTGGGAGAAGACATCGATATCCCAGATGCCGATAAGGAAGTCGTGGTCGCCGCCGACGGCTCGATGACCATCCCGGCAGTCGCCTGTTACTCGCCGCGCAAGAGCTCGGATCGCATCCTTTTCCTGAAAAGCTGGGAGAAAGGTTACCAACTCCACTACAGCCGCCTAGGGCAACGTCCCGAGCTGTTCAAATACCGCGTCGAAGTCCCCGCCGAAGGGGAATACGAACTCACCGCGCAGGCCGCCACCGTTTCCCCGAATCTCGAGATCCTCGTCCGTGTCAACCGCGACGAACCGGTTCCTTTCACCATGCCCTACACCAAGGGGTTCTGGGCGAGCTCCGCTCCGGTGAAGGTAAAACTCGCCGAGGGCAGCAATGTGATTAGTATCAGTGCCCGCACTCCCAACCGCGGGGTGAGTATCAAGAACTGGCAGCTCAAGCCGGTGAAGTGAACGGGTCTGCCCGCCACCCCTCATCAAATCCCCATGTCCGTGTGCCAACACTCCCGCCGTGCCCTCGCGCTTACTTTGGTCTTTGCTATCGCGCTCGGCCTCGCAATGCCGCAGCTCTCCGCCCAGGAAACCGCACCCGCTATTTCCAAGCAGACCATCGCCGAGTTCGACAAAGCCATGGAGGCAACCGCGGATGGCGGCTCGGAGGCACGCCAGCGCCTTGCCCTGCGCCGCGTGATCCGCGATGCGGAGCAGTTGGTGGCAGCGAATAAAGCTGACCCGAGCCATTTCCTCGGACTGGAGTTCCTATTTCGTGCACATCAGCGGCTCATCGCCATGGATGACGATGCCGCGCATCGCAAGACTCTGTTGGAAATCTGCCGCGAACTGGTCAAGGCTCCGGACGATCTCGCAGAGCTCCGCCTCGAAGCCGACCTCCTCCTCAACCAGGCCGAACTTGCCAAACAGGGTGCCGACGCCGAAGCCCGCGCCAATGCCCTGCGCCCACTCGTCGAGCGTTACGTGGACACCCCGGTAGGAGCCAAGGCATTGCGGATGGCGATGCTCATCGCCCTCGAGCTGGGCGATACCAACCTCATCAACCATCTCCGTGGATTGATCGCCGAGCGTTTTGCTGGCGACCATGATCTGATCACCTTCCAACGCGACAAACTCGGTGGTCAGGTTCTAGGCGCTCCCTTTGCCGGACATTTCACGCGATCGGATGGAAAGGCCGTCCGCTACCCTATGGATCTGCTCGGACGCTCGACGATGCTGCTTTTCTGGTCGAAGGAGGACAGCGGTTTGGACTATGTGAAAGGAATCGCCGCCGCTGCTCTGGCGAACAAGGAACTGGTAGCAGGGCGCATGGAGATTGTCAGCTTCAACCTCGACAAGCTGCCGGATGCCGGCGAGTCCATCATCCGCGGGTTGGGTGTGGATTGGCCGGTCCTGCACTTACCCGGCGGGCGTGAAAATCCAGTTTTCAACGCCTATGTGCGCAGCTCGCCGCTCAATCTGCGGGTGAGCCCGACTGGCCAAGCCGCCCTCGTGATGGCCGGAACTGACCGCGTGAAAGTCGTCGAAAACGGCACCCCGGACTACCCGCGCACGCTGGAATCTACATTGTCCCGCAGCTGGAGCGGTGAGAGATACACCATGCACCTTGCCGCCCTCATGGCGGGGGATTTCCTCGTGCTCGATCCGGAAGGAGCCATCGACCCTGCCCGCCCGCCCGAGTTCAAGGCGGCCGCCATCGGCGGAGAGCTCAAGCCCCTGGCCCGCGCTGCCGCCTCCGTCCCGGAGGAAACCCTGCGCGCCATCCAGGACAGCTTCGTGATGCCGCCCCGCCGCTACCGCCTGAGTCATCAGGAAACCAAGGCCGCATACGCCAAAGCCGTCGAGCTCAGCCGCAAGGCCATCGCCGATCATCCTGATGCGCCCGATCTCTGGATCGTCCGCAACCGCCTCATCATCGCATTGCTCGGCCTATGGAAGACCGATGCGAAGTTTACCCATCTCGAAGCCGCCATAGCCGAAGCCAAGGCCGCCCTCGATTCAGCCGCCTATCCAAAGGGCTGCGATCTCGTTGCCCGTTTCTGCATGACCCGCGCGGCTCTGCGCGATCCTGCGGCGAACCCCGCTGAAGTGATGGATCGCTTTTTGTCCGGCTCCGGCGGCGAAAATGCATCCGGCCCATCGCTCGCCGCTGCGGCTCTGCTCGCGCTCGATGTGGCCGACCGCGCCCGTTTCGAGAAACTCCGCGAAGCCATCCTCAAGGACCACACGGAGCAACCCGGCATGTGGATTTTTTCCTCTTTCCTGCTTGATCGCTTCCACCGCTATTGGCTTTTCCAGGAACCCTTCGAGGCCGGCTGGACATACGGGCGCCGCGAGAAGGACTTCATGTGCACCGGCGCAGGCGACGAGGCTCGCCGTATGCTGAATACGGAACTCCGCACCGTGGAAGGAAAGCCTTTGCGCGTCCCCGAGGATCTCGACAGCGAATGGACCATGATCCTGTTTTCCAAGCCCGCACCATGGTCCAAAGCGCGCGAGGACGGCTTGCCCGTTTCGCCCGAGCAGACCCTAGTGTCCTTCAACCAGTTTGCCGCCACACGTCCCGCGGGCGATGTGAAAGTGCTGCTCGCCACACTTGGCGGAGAGCCCGAAAAGACACGCGCCGAACTGCTTGCCGGCAGGTTCAAGTTGGACGTTCCCGTTCTCTCGGTGCCGGGTGGCACCAACAACTCGCTGGTGTACCGGTTGGGCATGCTCTCCGAGGACGAGAGCCTGAACAGCGTGCTCGTCGCCAAGGACGGCCGCATCGCCCTGGCGGTCTCCGGCCTCGGCCAGCAAGGCGGCACCTTGGCCGACGTCATCTGCCACGAGGATGAGATGGCTGTGAACGCCGCCCTGGAACGCGGTGACGTCCAGGCCGCCAAGACACTCATCATGACCCTGGCTCCTCCCTATGATCCGAAAGCAGTGGATGAGAAAGGCCACAAACTCAAAAAGGCCGAGCAGCATATCGCTCATGTCCGCGCCCGTGTCCGGGTGTTCATGGCTCTCAAGGATTACGACAAGGCCCTCGCCGATGCCGAAGAGGTTTACACCCTACAATACGGCGCTGACAGCGGCATGAGCCTGCGCACCAAGGAACTCGACGAGGCCGAGAAACTGCGCGATGAAATCCGCAAACTCATGGGAGCGGCAGGGGAAACTCGATAGGCCATTTGCAATGAATGCCCTGCAATATCCCGCAACACAGACTCTTCTCAGCGTAGCCGTTGCGAAGTATGGTGCGCCTTTACGGTGAAAATATCCGTTTGAACTGCAGATTTTAGGTTCATTGGATTGCCTCCCACGCGGACTGCGTCCAGCATCACGATGTGAGCGCGTCCAACCCGATCAACCACTCTGTCTGCCGCTGGCCCTACGCTGACATCCCGCTGGAGGATTTTTGCGTCGCGGCGAAAGGCATGGGCATCGGCTCCATCGAACTACTAGAAATATCCGATTTCGCGACGCTGCGCAAACACGGCCTAGACTGCGCGGTGGTGACCTTTCCCACCACCGTCACCAAGGACGGCGTGAAAGTCGGCATGATCGAGAAAGCCTTCAACCGCCTGGAGCATCACGACGCGCTGGTGGAGGTTTACGAACGGAAACTCAAGGACTGCGCGGAATTCGGCGCAAAGCAACTCATCTGTTTTTCCGGCAACCGCGACGGGATGGACGACGAGCAGGGATTGGAAAACTGCGCGGTCGGGCTGAAGCGCATCCTTCCCCTCGCCGAAAAGCTCGGGATCACGCTCGTGATGGAGTTGCTGAACTCGCGGGTGGATCATCCCGGCTACATGTGTGACCACAGCGCGTGGGGCGTCGCCCTTTCGGAAAAAATCGCCAGCCCGAATTTCCGGCTGCTTTACGACATCTACCACATGCAGGTCATGGAGGGCGACATCATCGCCACGATCCGCGCCCACCACCCGCATTTCTCCCACTACCACACCGGCGGCTGCCCGGGCCGCAACGAGATCGACGAGACCCAGGAACTCAATTACCCCGCCATCATGCGCGCCATCGCGGCCACGGGCTACAAGGGCTACGTCGGCCAGGAATTCATCCCGAAACACCCGGACAAGCTCGCCAGCCTGAGACAGGGCGTGGCGATTTGCACGGTGTGAGGCCTGAAATCCGGGATTGATACCATATCACCCGGCAAGTATCTCCCATACACGCCTTTGGATCATTTGGCGCAACCGCCCTGAAGCATGCCCGCCCTGCCCCTCTTTGAGGAAACTTTCCTCCGCGCCCAATGGAGCGCGGAATTCGACGCCTTCGAGTCCAGCCCCGAATCCGCCGCGCTCCTCGCCCGCCTCCGGGCTTGGGCGAACCGCGATCTCCTCAACGAACGCGCTTCCGAAACCGCCTTCATCCAGCGTTTCTTCTCCGAGACATGGGGCTACCATCTGCAAGGCCACGAAACCCCCACCTACACCTGCCGCCCCCAGTATGAACTTTCCGGTGCGGGCCAATCCGGCGGCATGGGCTTCGCCGATCTCGCGCTCGGCCACTTCGGCGGGGATGGCGTCCCGCAGGTGCTCTGCGAGTTCAAGGACATCCGTTCCGGCCTCGATGCGAAACAAGCCCGCAAAGGGAACACCCGCTCGCCCGTCGAGCAATGCTTCGACTACCTCCAGTCCGCATGGCAGGGGCGCGACCGCGATGCCCTGACCGAGCCGTTCTTCGCGCTCGTCACGGACATGAACGAGTTCCGCCTCTACGCCCGCCGCCTCGGGCGCGGGCAGTTCCAGCGCTTCGTCATCAGCGGCCCCGCATCCGCCACCGAACCATCCCTGCTAGGCGATACGCCCGCCGCCGCTTTCCGCCGTTTCGTTTTCTGGAAAATTTTCCAGCCAAGCATGCTCCTCGCCGATCGCGGCGCACCGTTGCTCGACCGCCTGCTGCGCGACCAAGTAGTCCGGGAGAAAACCATCGAGAAAGACTTCTACCGCGAATACCACGATTACCGGGAATTCGTTTATCGCTCCCTCGTCGAGGCGAACCCGGACTTCACCGGCACGCGCGGCCAGCTTGTCCGCCTCACCCAGCGTTTCCTCGACCGCTGCATCTTCATCCTTTTCTGCGAGGACATGGGCCGCGTTCTCCGCTACCCGCCCGCCTTGCTGCGGGATATCCTGAGCGAGAAAAGCCAGAGCCGTTTCTACGATCCCGAAGGCTCCGGCCCGTGGGACGAGATGCGCGCCCTTTTCCGCGCCATGCGCGACGGCGGAAACTTCGGCTCCCATGCCATCGACAAATTCAACGGCGGACTCTTCGAGCTAGACCCCGCCCTCGATTCCCTCCACATCCCCGCGAAAGTTTTCTGCGCCCCCGGGCAGGCCACGCACCTGTTGGACCACAAGCGCACCCTCCTCTACTTCTCCGCCGCCTACAACTTCGGCCTCAGCTCCGCCGCCGGGGAGCGCGCGATATCGCTCTACACCCTCGGCCGCATCTTCGAGCAATCCATCACCGAGCTGGAGATCATGGAGGCCGAGGCCGACGGCCGCGTCTCCATCAACAAGCTCAGCAAGCGCAAGACCGACGGCGTCTATTACACGCCGGAGTGGGTCGTCAGCATGATCGTGGAGCAGACGCTCGGGCTCCGCCTCGACGACATCAAGGAAGAGCTAGGATTCGGGAGACTGCCGCCGCTCGACGAGGCCGTCGTCGCCGAATACCGCGCCTTCCTCAACGACAAGCGCCGCGCCGCCCCGAACGCCGGGGCATGGATCGCATTCTTCGAGAAATACCGCGCCCGCCTCGGCCAGCTCCGCATCGTGGATCCCGCCTGCGGCTCCGGCGCCTTCCTCATCCAGGCGCTCAACCGCCTCGTCGAGGAATACCGCTGGCTCGTCGCCGAGGAGGAGCGCATCACCGGCGGACGCAGGCTCTTCGACCAGGATTCCGTCATCCGCTCCATCCTCTCCGACAACATCTACGGCGTGGACATCAACCAGGAATCCGTCGAGATCACCAAGCTCGCCCTCTGGCTCCACACCGCCGCACCCGGAAAGCCGCTCTGCTCGCTCGACCAAAACATCCGCTGCGGAAATAGCCTCGTCGGCCCCGACTTCGCGGACTTCTACGCTGCCCGCCACGAGACGCTCTTCGACCAGGTGGATGAAAACGAGCGCGAGCGCATCAACGCCTTCGATTGGCACGCCGCCTTCCCCGGGGTCTTCTCCCACGGCGGCTTCGATTGCGTGATCGGGAACCCGCCCTACATCAAGCTCCAGCACTTCCGCCGCGCCCAGGAGGACACCGCCGCCTACCTCTGCGAGGCGGATCACCCGGACGGCACCCCGGTGTATGCCAGCACCCGCAGCGGGAACTTCGACATGTATCTGCCCTTCATCGAAAAGGGTATCCGCATCCTCCGCCCCGAAGGCCGCATGGGCTACATCGCCCCCAACGTCTGGATGGTCAACGAATACGGCAAACCCCTCCGCCAGCTCGTCCGCCGCACCCGCAGCCTCGACCGCTGGCTCGACTTCAAGAGCCACCAGATCTTCGACGAAGCCATCACCTACACCTCCCTCCAGTTCTTCCGCGGCTCCGCCGTCCCCGCCCTCACCTGCGCCTTCGCCCCAGACGGCAACGCCGCCGCCATCCAGTGGGAAAACGCCGACCGGATTCCGTATGAGGAACTGCCGGAGGAGGATGCGTGGACGCTCGCGCCGAAGGCGGAGATGGAGTTTGTTAGAAATCTGATCACACGCTCAGGCAGCATGGTGAAATCATGCACTGGAATCTTCGTCGGTATCCAGACCAGCCTGAACGACATTTTTCATCTGGAAGAAATTGCCCCCGGGAAATTCCGCAACCTGATCATGCCCGAAGCTGAGCTAGTCGAACTGGAATCCGATCTCATTCATCCGCTGGTCAAAGGCCCGGGAGCAAAGCGTTACTGCTGGGAAAGCGGCAACATGCGGATTCTCGTGCCTTATGCCACGAGCGGAAACAAAGCCGTCTTGATTCCCGAAGAGGAGTTGAAAAGCAGATATCCTAAAACATGGTCATACTTTTCCAGCTACGAAACAACGCTCCGCGAGCGTGAGAAGGGGAAGATGGATTTGCCAACGGGATGGTGGGCATACAATTACCCGAAGAACATCGAGAAGCAGTTGAAGCCGCGTTTGCTTGTCGCTGGCACGGCACCCGAATTGCGAGTCGCAGTGGATTTCAACGGTGATGTGGTTCAAGATGATCGCCGTGTCTTCGCAATCTCGGTCGAAGATCCATCCGATTTGGGATTCCTTCTTGGTCTGCTCAATTCCCCTGTCTGCGGCTATGTTTTCAAACGGATCGCCCGCCCGAAGTCAGGTGGCTTCTTCGACATCGAAAAACAATTCATCGCCCCGCTCCCCATCCCCGACGCCACCGCCGAGCAGCGCGCGGAAGTCGGCACTCGCGCCCGCGAATTACAGGAACTCCACACGCTCCGCCGCGACACCATCGCCAAGCTCGACGCGCGCCTCCACAGCGCCCAGACCGCCCCGGTTTCCCCCGCGCCAAAGGAAGAATGGCTCTGGCCCGCGATCGGCACCCCCGCCACTTGGAAGCGTTCGCCCGCCGCCCCAGCCGGCCTCAGCGCCCGCGACCTCACCGCCTGGGCCAAGCAACAACACGCCGCCGCCCTCCAGGAACGCCACGACACCCTCGACGCCCTCCTCCAACCCGGCGCCACCCTCACCGTCACGAACACCGAAGACGAACTCGCCCTCCACATCGTCGGCCGCGAAGCCCTCCGCCTTTACGACAAACCCGGCACCCCCTTCCTCGCCGCCCAATGGCGCCACACCCTACGGGACCTCAACGTCACCGAAGCCTTCAACGCATCCCGCCTGATCAAACACCTCCTCACCCTCCGCACCACCACCGAGGAACCCCTCCGCGCCCGCATCCTCGCCCTCGACAAGGAAATCACTACCCTCGACCAAACCATCGCCGCCAAGGAATCCGAACTCAACACCCTCATCTATCAGCTCTACCACCTCAGCCCCGAGGAGATCGCAATGGTGGAGGGCGGGTGATCCGTGGCGGCAATACCCCGCCCACAGATCATAAGGATATCTTAAACACTTCGCAAAAATTAACGAAAGCGTTAAAAATAGTGGAAATCACCTTGAAAGAGATCCATCGTGGGTCGTGTCGCACGGTAGTCACACTCCAGATCGGAGGCGACTCACAGATGCCAGATTTCCTCGAATCCCTGATCCAATCGAACCCCAATGCTGCCAGAAGCCTCCAAACCAGCATGGCTACCATCACATCCCTTGATACCTACCATAACGAACGGAAGTTCAAAAAGGTGGGCGATGGGATTTACGAGATCAAAGTCCCTGGAATCCGCCTTTATTGTTTCAAAGACGAGATCGCAGGACTTCCCGCCAAGCTCATCCTCGCCACCAACGGCGGCACCAAGAACAACAAGAAGGAACAGAATGCCGACATCAAGCGGGCCGCCGGACTCAGAAGCCGATACCTCGCCGCGAAAGACATGAATCCTTCGATCCATTATATTTGCCAAAAACATGAACATTAAAATCACCCGCCAGGCACCCGACGAGACCCAGCGCTTTTTCTCAGCGCCGCTCAGCTTCTCGCAGAAGGTGACGGTCAAAAAACTGCTAATCGTCGAGCAGATCCTAGAGCGCATGAAAAGCCTCGGCCTGAACCGCACCAAGCTCGCGGCCAAAATGGAGGTCAGCCCCGCCCGCATCACCGCGATGATGGATGGCACCAACAACTTCACCGTGGAGACACTGATGCGCGCTGCCGATGCCGTGGATTGCGAGCTGGAGATGGGTATCGTTCCCAAAGGCTGTCGTGTCAAATGGGTCACCTACCGCGAATCGGATGTGCACGCCTCGTTTCTTCCCGCAAAGCAGCCGCCCGCCGAAGCGCCTGCGCATTTCAAATTGAGCGAACCCTCAGGTCTCGACGAAGCCCATGCCGCATGACACCTCACCCTTGGCCATCCTCGGCCACCGTTTCCTAGCCTTCGAATGCCGCGCGACCACCGGCAGCCGGTGCGATGGTGCGATGGAACTGAAAACCAGCTCCGAGATCGCCATGAATCCGGACGAACCGCTTGTCTGGCAAGTGACGCTGACCGTCGATTTCTTGCCCGAAGATCCTGCGAACCCATCGACCTACGATGGCCGCGTCGTGATCTCCGGCGAATTCCGAATCCATGAAACCTTTGCTGAGAAAAACCGCGAAGCCCTCATCCGCGTCACCGCCGCCTCAATCCTTTACGGAGCCTGCCGGGAAATGATCGCCAACTTCACCGCACGCTCCGCACACGGAATTCTCTCGCTGCCTTCGATATCGTTTCGCAAGCCGAAGGTCGAGGCCACCGCTTGATGCTCCCTCACATCCTGAAATCCTCGCCGAGGTAGTATTTCCTGGCGATGGGGTCGTTGACGAGTTCGTCGGAGGCGCCTTCGAGGATGACCTTGCCGTCGTGTATGAGGAACGCGCGGTCGGTGATGGAGAGGGTCTCGCGGACGGAATGGTCGGTGATGAGGATGGCGAGGCCGTCCTTTTCGCGGAGGTCGCGGACGATGCGCTGGATGTCCTCGACGGCGATGGGATCGATGCCCGCGAAGGGTTCGTCGAGCATCAGCACCTTCGGATCGGAGCAGAGCGAGCGGGCGATGGCGAGGCGGCGCTTCTCGCCGCCGGAGAGGGTGATGGCGAGGGACTTGGAAAGTTTCGTGATGCCGAAGCGGTCGAGCAGGTCGTGGGCGCGGGCTTTCTGGTCGGCGCGGGAGAGGCCGGGGCGGGTTTCCAGGATGGCCAGGAGGTTATCGAGGACGGAGAGCTTGCGGAAAACGGACTCCTCTTGCGGCAGGTAGCCGAGGCCGAGGCGGGCGCGGCGGTGCATGGGGAGCTTCGAAATGTTCTCGCCGTTGAGATGGATCGAGCCTTCCTCCGCGGGGATCAGGCCGGCGATCATGTAAAAGGAAGTGGTTTTCCCCGCGCCGTTGGGGCCGAGGAGGCCGACGATTTCCTTCGGCTGGACGGTGATGCAAACGCCATCGACCACGGCGCGCCCGCCGTAGGTTTTGCGCAAGCCCTGTGCTGACAGGACGGCGGATTCGGTGTTCTTGCAGGTGGAGCCGGGATCGTGCACTTGGCTAAATTTCAAAATTCAAAGATCAACATTCAAGGAAGAGCCTCACTTGTCCTTGAGATTCATGTTGCCGCCCATCTGCCAGTTGCCCTGGGTGGAGAAGGAGCCGTTGTTGAGGAGGCGGAGGGTGAGGTTCGGTTCCATGGCGCGGGCGAAGTAGGCGCCCTGTTTCACCCATGGGTAGCCGCCGTGGATGATGATCTCTCCGGTGGGAATGTTGTAGGTCAGGATGCTCCCGCTGGCCTGCACGGGTTCCTTCCCATCGACGCCTTTCTGGTCGATCAGCACCGCGCCCTCGGCGACGATTTTCTGCACATCGCCGAAGTTGCCCATGCCGGCCGGCTTCTTGTCATCCTTCTCCGCTTCCTTTTTTTCCGGCTTTTTCTCGAAGAACACCTTAAGCTGCTGCGCCCCGCTGAGGTTGAAGCGCGGGTCGGTGACTTTCACGTTCCCGAGGTAAACGAGGATGCCCTCGTCGGAGTCGAAAAACATGCCCCCGTCGCTGGTGATCACGGTGTCATCGGGGCCGGGCTTCACATCGAGGGGCTTGGCCTCGGTTTCCGCTGCGGGTTCCTCCGCGGCGACGTTCTTGATCTCGCTCGTGCTGATGAACTCCAGCGCGGCGGCGGATGCCTTTTTCCCCTCCTCCACGGATGACGTGAAACTCGCCTCCGTGGCGGCGGAGCGCCTGTCCGCCTCCGGTTTGGCGGGCGCGGAGTCGGCCTTGATCGCGGCGAGTTCCTCCTCGGAAACGAACGCGGGCGGTGCGGCCACGAGCGGCGCGGGCGCTAGGCAGAGGGTGGCGAATGCGGCGGCGGAAAAGGGGCTGCTGTTCATGGAGGTGGCGGTGGGAGGGGCGGAAATCCAGGTGATCGCGGGGCCTTTCAGGAAACCCTCGCCTTCCCGCAAGGAATACACAAGGCCGCCGCCCCGGGCAACCAGTCTGTCGGTGGTGATCTCCACCGGCTCGTTCGCGAAAAGCCGGGACTTCACCTGGTCGAACAACGCGTTCTCCATCTCCACTTTCCCGCGAAGGGTGCGGTCCCGGTTGAAAAAGCGGATCAGCACGTTTTCGCCCTGCACCCGCTCGGAGTCGATCAGGGTCATGGTCTCCGCCTTCATGTCGCCCACGAGATTGCGGTCCTTGTCATAGCGCGGCAGCAGCACGCCTTTGAGCACGCTGCCATCCGGCAAAAGGGAAACCGGGTTTTTCTTCATATCCGGAGAGCTTCCCTGGGCGCAGAGCGCGGGGGCGGCGAGCAGGAACATGGAAAGGAAACGCGTCAATGCGGGGCGGGTTGGTTTTTGTATCGGGAAAAAACCTAACCGCTGGGCTTCTTCATACAACCGCAATGTATGCCGGACGGGAAAACCTTCCTGCCCCGCGAGGCGCCCGAATAAGCGGGGTTGATTCGCCCGCGCGGCGCGGTGATGCTCCGCACATGAAACCTGAGGTTGGCGAGATGGCACCGGATTTCACCGCAACGGTGGCGGACGGGGAAACGGAAATGGAACTCACGCTCTCCGCGTTGCGCGGGGAAACGGTGGTGCTCGTTTTCTACCCGAAGGACAGCACGCCGGGTTGCACGATCCAGGCCTGTTCCCTGCGAGACCATTGGGCGGAGCTCAAGGGCAAGGCGCGCGTCTTCGGGGTCAGCGCGGACGGGGCGGCGAGCCATAGGAAATTCATTTCGAAACGGCAGCTGCCCTACCCGCTCATCGCGGATCCGGACAAGGCGGTCTGCGAGGCCTTCGGCGTCTGGGTGCAGAAGTCGATGATGGGGAAAAAATTCATGGGGGTGGAGCGCAGCACCTTCGTGATCGGCCCGGACGGACGCATCAAGGCGGTGTTGGAAAAGGTCTCGCCGCTGGGCCACACGGAGAAGCTCTTGGAAATCCTCGGATGAAGGGAAAGCAGAACGACCACCCGCATATCGGACTGGCGGTTTTTTCCGTCGGCGTGATGGCGATTGCCTTGTCGGCGGGGCTGAGCTTCCTCGGACTGATGGGGAAAGTGGACGGCTACCTGGAAAGCCTGCTCGCCCCGCAAGGCATGGCGGCCCCGGCGAAATCACTCGGCCCCATCGCGCTGTGGGGCGGCTCCGCGTTGCTGGCGTTTCTCCTCCCCGCCGTCATACTGAATGTCCCCTGCCTCTGGCGCAGGCTTGTGGTGTGGGGGCTCACCTTTGCGCTCACTTTCGCATGGGGGCCGGTGCTGCTGCTGGCCGCCCACAAGCCGGAGATCGGGGTGGCGCTGGTTGCCGTCGTGTGGTCGGGTTTCTGCGCGATAGTCTACACCACCAACCACTTCCTGCCCGTGGACAAACCCCCGACGAAAGACCATGGCGCGAGCTGATTTCCCCATCCCCGTCCGCGCCCTCATCGATGAGCTGAAACGCCTTCCCGGCATCGGCCCGCGCAGCGCGGAGCGCATGGCCGTCTGGCTCCTGCAGAACCGGAAGGCCGAGCCGAAAGTGCTCGCCGAAGCGCTGGTGAAAGCCGAGGAGGAAATCATCGCCTGCCCCGCCTGCGGATTCTTCGCCACCCGCGAAAGCTGCGGCATCTGCGACGACCCGAAGCGCGACGAATCCATCCTCTGCGTGGTCGAGCAAGCGACCGATGTCATCCCGCTGGAAAGGTCGGGCGCGTTCAAAGGCCGCTACCATTGCCTCGGCGGGAAACTCTCGCCGCTCGACCGCGTTTCCCCCGAAGACCTTAACATCCCCTCGCTGATGCGCCGCGTGGAAAACGGCGGAGGCATGGAGATCATCCTCGCTCTCGGCGCGGACGTGGAGGGCGAGGCGACCTCGAACTACCTCGCCGACATGATGCGCGGAAAGCCCGTCAAGCTCACCCGCATCGCGCAGGGCCTCCCCGCCGGCGGCGGCCTTGAGCACGCCGATGAACTCACGCTGATCCGGGCGCTTCAGGGGCGGCGGGATTTCTGAACGAACTCCCCGGTGCCAATTCGCACCTTTGGATTGGCCGTGAGTTTGCCGACCGCTGACCGGGGGGTGTGAGTCTGTGATTTAAATCCGTGCCAGCGCCGCGTGCGTGGGTCTAGGATGGCTCCATGCCATTCAGCGAATTCGGACTGGAGGAGGGGATCCTCCGCGCCATCAAAAAAGTCGGTTATGCCCGCCCGACCCCCGTGCAGTCCGCCGCGATCCCGAAGGTGATGCGCGGCGACGACATCACCGCGATCGCCCAGACCGGCACCGGCAAGACGGCGGCCTTCGTCCTGCCCATGCTGCACCGGCTTTCCCTGCGGAAAGCGGAGAACCGGCTCCACGGCACCCTCGCCCTCATCCTCGCACCTACCCGCGAGCTCGCCATCCAGATCACGGAAAGCATCCATTCCTACGGCAGGCACCTCAGCATCCGCGTCGCGGCGATCTACGGCGGGGTGGATGAAAACTCGCAGATCCGTGCGGCGCGCAAGGGGGCGAACATCATCGTCGCCACGCCCGGACGGCTCATCGACCTGTTAGGGCGGCACAAGCTCGATTTCTCGCGCCTTGAAGTCCTCGTCCTCGACGAGGCGGACCGCATGCTCCACATGGGTTTCCTGCCGGACATCGAAACGATCGTCGCCGCCCTGCCTAAACGCCGCCAGACGCTGATGTTTTCCGCCACCTTCCCGCGCGAGGTCGAGTCGCTCGCGAAGCGTTTCCAGCACGAGCCGAAGCGTGTGCAGGTCGGCGCGAAAAACAACCCGGCGGAGACGGTGAAGCAGGCGGTTTACGAAGTGCCGCCCCACCTCAAGGACGCGATGCTGCTGGCCTTGCTGAAAGACGAGGCGTTCACGCGGGTGCTCGTTTTCGTCCGCCTGAAAGACGGCGCGAACCGGCTCACCGAGATTTTGCGGAACGAAAAAATCAGCGTCACGAGGCTGCACTCCGGGCGCACGCAGGAGAAGCGGATCAAGGCCTTGGCGGATTTCAAAAGCGGCGCGGTGCGAGTGCTCGTCGCCACCGATCTCGCCGCGCGCGGGATCGACATCGATGGCGTGAGCCACGTGGTGAATTACGATTTCCCCGTGAACCCCGAGGACTACATCCACCGCATCGGGCGCACCGGCCGCGCGGAGCACGAAGGCGAGGCGGTCAGCTTCGTGCCCAAGGGCGATCTCAACCTGCTCGGCATCTTGGAAATGACCATCGGCCAGCGCCTGCCGCGGAAAAAGCTGAGGAGCTTCGACTACTACGCGAAATCCCCCGCGATCGTGATCCCGCCCGCCAAGAAGGATTGGCGGAAACGGACGCGGGAAAGGGATGTTTCCAAACCGCAGAAACCCGCCACGCGCCCCGCTAAAAAAGTCGGTAAAAAATTTCCGAAATCCCGCTGAATGGAATCACGGGGCGCCGCGTCATTCCTTTACCATGAAGACAATCCTGTCCCCGGTTCGCCTCACCGCCCTGCTCGCCTGCGCAACCCTCAGCGCGAGCTGCACCACCAGCTACGACGCCTACGGAAACCCGAGGCAATCCGTCGATCCCGGCGTCGCGCTGATGGGCGTCGCCGCAGCGGGAATCGTCGGATACGCCCTAGCCGACGACAATAACCACTCTTACAGCCAAAATAATTACTACGGTGGTGGCGGCTATGGTTATGGCGGCGGTCACTACGGTGGCCATTACCATGGCGGGTATTCCCACTGTTATTAGGCGGCGGTTCAGGCCGGAAAATTGGCTCTAGGAAGCGGGTTGCCAAGGCCACGGGTTTCGGGAAACATCCCCGCCCGATGAACGACCAAGAACGCCCGTTTTCCAGTTTGATGCTTGATGGCCCCGACCGCGCGCCGAGCCGCGCCATGCTTTATGCGGTCGGTTTCAAGAAAGACGATTTCGCGAAACCGCAGATCGGCATCGCCTCGACCTGGAGCGAGGTCACGCCCTGCAACATCCACATCGACAAGCTCGCCATCGAGTCCAAGAAAGGCGTCGATGCGGCGGGTGGCAAAGGCATCATTTTCAACACGATCACTATCTCCGACGGTATCTCGATGGGCACCGAGGGGATGAAATACTCGCTCGTTTCCCGCGAGGTCATCGCGGATTCCATCGAGACGGTCGTCGGCTGCGAGGGCATGGACGGCTTCGTCGCTATCGGCGGCTGCGACAAGAACATGCCCGCCTGCGTGATGACCATGGGCCGCATGAACCGCCCCGCCGTGTTCGTCTATGGCGGCACCATCCTGCCCGGCTGCGGCAAGATCAAGGGTGAGGCAAAGGATCTCGATATCGTCTCCGTGTTCGAGGCGGTGGGCAAACACGCGAACGGCGAGTTCAGTGATGAGGAGCTGGAGCACGTTGAGTCCTGCGCGATCCCCGGCCCGGGTTCCTGCGGCGGGATGTACACCGCGAACACCATGGCCAGCGCGATCGAGGCGCTCGGCATGTCGCTGCCGAACAGCTCCGCCCAGGCCGCGAT
>CAMCXJ010000029.1 GCA_945883455.1 Prosthecobacter debontii | reverse complement strand
AAAACGGCGTGGTTTCCTTCTGCGGGATTTCCTGGACGAGGCCGTAAAGCTCGGAGGTGGAGGCTTGGTAGAAACGGGTCTTTTTTTCAAGGCCGAGGAAGCGGATGGCTTCCAGCAAACGCAGCGTGCCCATGGCATCGACGTCGGCGGTGTATTCCGGGCATTCGAAGGAGACAGCTACGTGGGATTGTGCGCCAAGATTATATATTTCATCTGGCTGAACTTCGGAAATGATTCGGGTGAGGTTGGAGGAGTCGGTGAGGTCGCCGTAGTGGAGCTTGAAGCGCGAGCTCTCGACGTGCGGATCCTCATAGATGTGATCGATACGCTGGGTGTTGAAGAGGGACGCGCGGCGTTTGATGCCGTGGACTTCGTAGCCTTTTTCCAGAAGGAATTCCGCGAGGTAGGAACCGTCCTGGCCGGTGATGCCTGTGATGAGTGCTTTTTTCATGGGTGAGAGGTGTGGAGCCGGGGTTGTGGGAAGAGGTTAACCGCGAATGCACGCGAATGTTCGCTAATGAAGACGTTGGTTGTGAATGGTCTGCTGAATGACCGGAGTCGCAGAGGTGATGGCGAATGCTCGGGTTATGCGGCGCGGGATATACGGTGGTCGAGGGCTTGTTCGAAGCTGATGAGCCGTCGGATCAGGGCGTTGTATTTGGAGTGGGCGTCGTCGCCGAACGGGGTGAGGAGCGCGTAGAGATCGAGTTCCGCGTTTTCCGCCGAGGGGATGGTGATGGAGAGGATGCCAGCGCGCGAAAGCCTGTCTGAGGCGATGCGGACGAGGCAGGATTCGATGGTGTGTGAGTTGTCGGCGAGATCGGCCAGGCCTTTCACGATCAGCTCTTCGCCGGGCAGCCCTTGGATGAAGGATAAGTTTCGTGCGATCATGTCCTTATGAGTTCACGAACGATTCCACGGCGCGGGAGAAGGAGGCGGGATCAATCGCCGGATAGCGGATGAGAAGCGGTTCGATGGACGCAAAATGGACGGGCAGCCGGTCTTTTGCGATCAGCCCGGCGGAAACCATGGCATTGATGTCCGTGAGATCGCGGGGATGCCCCCTGGATATCTTCGACAGGGCTTGGCTGTAGGGATCGAGATGGTAAAAATCGAGTTGGCCGTGGCGCTCGATGAAAATGGAGCGGGAACGCCAATCGGGCAGCTCGGGGATAAAATCGCCGGGCGAGGCCAGCTCGATGTTCACTTGGAGGGAGTCCTTGAGGTGTGCGATGGACTCGAAAAAGCGGGCGGGTTCGGGATCGGCCTTGAGGTCGATGTCCACGGTCATGGGTCGCCAGCCGTAAAGCAGGGCGGTGGCGCCGCCTGTGAAGTAGATGCGGCCATTGCCGGAGGTTTCACGCCCGAGCGCGGCCATGAATTCACGGAGCCGGTCGATTTGGATGGGAGGGCGCATGATCGGAAAGTTGGATCAGGATGGCGTTTCATGATCAAGACGGCGGGTGCATCGGAGAGCCGCGATCTGCCCGATGGCGAGGCCGGCGAGACCGGCGAGCCAGTCGAAGAGGTGGCAGTGACGGATGGGGATGAAGGCTTGGGAGATTTCCTCCAGCGAGATGACCACAAGAAGGACGAGGGTGGTCAGGGTGACGAGGAAAGGGCGTCGTCCGAACCTGCGGCTGGGGAAGGTGAGGTTGCAGAGGAAAGAGAGCGTTCCGAAGAGGATGATGTGGCCGGCTTTGTCGGCGTGTCGGACTTTATGAATGAAGGGCCAGAAATATTCGCCATTTCCGGTGTTCGCGATGATTACGGCCGCGATGAGGAAGAGGACGAAACCGATGGTGATGGCGCGGATATTCAAATGTTAGGGGAAGCTGGTATGGATTGGCTACAGCCTGGCCGCACCGCTTTCCAGGGAGGCGAGGAAATCCTGATAGGCTCCGGCTAGGCCGTTTTCGAAAGGGATTTCCGGACGCCAGCCGGTGGATTCGATGAGCGAGATATCGAGGAGTTTTTTCGGAGTGCCGTCGGGTTTGGTGGGGTCTGTCAGAATCTCTCCGGGGTAGCCGATGGTTTTCGCGATCAGTTTGGCAAGGTCGAGGATGGTGAGGTCGGTGCCGGTGCCGACGTTGACCCAGTCTGGCGGGTTGGTGAGGGAAAGGAGGTGGAAGCAGGCGTTGGCGAGGTCGTCGGTGTGGAGGAACTCGCGGCAGGGTGTGCCGGTGCCCCAGATGGTGACGGAGGGCGCGTTGTTTGCCTTCGCCTCATGGAAACGGCGGATCAGGGCGGGGATGACGTGGGAGTTTTCCGCGTGGTAGTTATCGCCCGGGCCGTAGAGGTTGGTGGGCATGGCGGAGTGGTAGAGCAGGCCGTGCTGGGCGCGGTAATGCTGGCACATTTTTAGCCCGGCGATCTTGGCGATGGCGTAGGCCTCGTTCGTCGTTTCGAGCGGGGAGGTGAGCAGGCAGTTTTCCGGCATGGGCTGGGGAGCGAGCTTCGGATAAATGCAGGAGGAGCCGAGGAAAAGCACGCGCGAGACACCGGCGCGGCGGGAGCCCTCGATGAGGTTCGCGGCGATGGCGAGGTTCTCATAGATGAAATCTGCTGGGTAGGTGGAGTTCGCGTGGATACCGCCGACTTTTGCCGCCGCGATGATCACCGTGGCAGGCTTATGTTTTTCGAGAAACGCGAAGACCTCGGGCTGCGAGGTGAGATCGAGCTCGGCGCGCGTGGCGGTGAGGGTTTCGAGGCCGAGGGAGCCGGCCTTGCGGACGAGGGCGGAGCCGACCATGCCGCGGTGGCCTGAGATGAAGGTTTTCATGGGGTAAAATGGAACTGACGGTTTCTATGCGTCACTCGCCGGCGCTACGGCGGATCAAATCGATATGATGAGTAGAGATGAATAACCCTGCGGAGACCACCGCATCGAGAGCGGAGCTTGCGGATGGAATGATCCCAGCGCGCTTCGCCATGAGGATGAGTCCCAAGGTGCCGGTCATTCGCAAACCGACCGCTTGGGCGCAACGCCGGGCGGCGAGATCATCAAGGACTGCGATTGATTCGGGGTCAGAGGATGCGAGGGAAATGACGGAGGATTCGCCCGCTCCCAAATCCCACGCCACGACAAAGGGCGAAACCGGCGGGCTACCATGGATCAATTCGGGATGGCGTGCGATCCACAGCCGGGCTGGATCCGACGGGTCTTCCGCTTGTGAAATTTCCTGTGCGACCGCTGCGGGGATCAGCACGCGATCAGCGAGATGAACAAAGTGATCAAGCAGCACCGCCTTGCTCAGGACGATCAAAGGGGACGCATTGAAGACCAGGGTCATGGACAGGCGGGCATGGAAGCGATGTCATCCTCCACCCCTTGAAAAGGGGATACGCCAAGCCGTGAGATTTGGATTACGAATTCCTGTCTCGATTGTCCGGCCAGTTCGGCGGCGCGCTCTTGGCTCAAAGCTCCCGTTTCGTAAAGTTTAGCCGCCGCCATCAGCCGTATGCAGGAGGCTAGCTCGGAAGGAGCTTGGCGCAGTGCTGACATTGTCGAAGCGGGGATTTCCAATTCAAGTTTCACAGCACGATCTTAGTTTAAGTTTTAATGGCAGCAAGTTTGGAAGTAGGGCGTCACTCGAACCGCTTGATGAGTTTCTCCGCCGCAACGAGCGCCATGCCGGTGACTTGATCCATGTTGTAATAGCGGTAGGTGGCGAGGCGGCCGATGAAGGTTGTGTTCGTTTCGGCGGCGGCGAGAGCGGCGTAGCGTTGGTAGGCGGCGGCGGCGTCGGGGGCAGGGATGGGGTAGTAAGGTTCTTTGGATACGTCCCAGTCGTCGGGGAATTCGCGGACGATGGTGGTGGCGTCGATTTTTTGGCCAGTGGCGTGTTTGATCTCGACGATGCGGGTGAAGGGGATGTCTTTCCCTGGGTAATTCACTTGCATGGCGGGCTGCCAGAAACCGGGTTTTCCGGAAATTTTTTCGCGTGGGACGAGCTCGGCGGCGGTGAAGGATTCGTGCTCGAAGCGGAGGGAGCGGTAAGGCAGCGGCCCGAATTTCCTGCCGAAGTATCCATCGATCGCTCCGGTGAAAATCAGGTGGTCGTGGGGGAAGCGTTCGCGTGCCTCGGCGAAATCAGTGTTGAGGTGGAGGGTGGTGTTTGGGCTGGCGGCGAGGATGTTTTCGAGCATCCGGGTGTAGCCCTTGTCGGGAAGCGCTTGGAAAGTTTCGGAAAGGTAGCGGTCGTCGCGGTTGGTGCGGATGGGGATGCGGCCGCAAACGGAAGGGTCGAGATCGCGCGGGTGGCGCTTCCATTGTTTCAGGGTGTAGCCCTCAAAAAAAAGTTCGTAGAGACGCGGCCCGACTTGGGAAAGGATGACTTCCTCGGAGTTTTTCGGAGCGGGGATAATGAGGCGGTTTTCGGCGAGGTAGCGTTCGAATTCCGCCGTGGTCGCGGGTTTCCCGATGAGTTCCTCGAAGGTGTTGAGGTTGATGGGAAAGGGCCAGAATTTCCCCTCGGTGAAGGATTGGATCGTGTAATCGACGGGGTGCCAGCCGGTGAAGGTGGAGAGGTAGTTGAGGACGCGCTCGGAGTTGGTGCGGAAATAGTGCGGGCCATAATGATGGATCAGGACGCCGGCCTTGTCGTGGGAATCGTGAGCGTTCCCCGCGAGGTGCGGGCGGCGGTCAACGATCGTGCAGACGTGTCCCGCATGGGCGAGCCGATGCGCGGCGACCAGTCCCGAAAATCCGGCGCCGACGATGAGGAAACGCATTGTGGTAAATCTGAAACGCTGAAACGCTAAAATGCTGAAATGAATTTCAGTATTTCAGCTTTTCAGTATGTCAGCTTTTCAGCTTTTATTTCAACACGCTACCGCCCTTGGTCGATTTTCCCAGTATTTCGGGAAAAAACCTGCGGGTGGATGTGGGTTGTGGGTTGGATGCTCCGGCGAGCGGAGAAGCCGGAGCGATAAAGAAGCGGACGGGTGTTTAGTTCAATAAAAAATGAACGATTAAAAGTTGGGGATCGGTTTGCCGGGTGTGAGGATGGAGAAAAGATCGAGATCGACGGGCTGGATCTGGCCTAGGAATTCGAGGAGTACTTTGACCCGCTCGGTGGCTGGGGCAACGCTACGGATGATACCTTTCATACCTTGGAAAGGACCGGAGGCGACCTCCACCTCGTCGCCTACGGAAATGAAGGGCGCGATGGTAATCATTTCCTCCTCACCTTCCCCGCCGGCTTGCTCGCGCACCTGGCGGATCAGGTTGCGCACCATGGCATCGGGCACATCGGGGATCTCCGTGCCGAAGCGAACGAGACCGCGAACGCCTTGGCAAAAGGTCACCGCGCGCTCCATCTCCGTGCGGTCGAATTTTGCGAGCAGATACCCAGGAAAAAGCGGCTCCAGCCACCAGATTTTTCCGCGCCGCGTGGCCTTGCGATATCTTACTCGAGGACAAAACACTTCTAAGCCCTCCAGTTCCCGCAGGTGCTTCGCGGCGATGTGCTCCCGCTTCGTCTGCGTGCGGACGCAATACCAGCGGAGCTTGTCTGTTTCGCAAAGTGTCATTGGCCGAGGAGCTTCTGCAAGATCGGCAGCATCTGGCCGCCGCGTTTCATCCATGATTCGAGGCGCTCGATGCGGTCCGTGAAAAATTCCCTTTCCAGAGGATCGTCGCACAGCTTCGCCGTCTCCGCGATGGTCTGGAGCTTGGTTTTCCCGCTGTCGAGGTGCGGGCGCACCTGCTCCCGGATAAATCCCCCGACCAGCCTCTTCAAATCAACGGCCGGCTCGTAGTATGTCCGCCGGTCGTCATTTCCAGACGCCTCGCGCACCGCGCCCAGAGTCCGCAAGGTTCGTAATCCTTGGCTCGCCGAGCCCTTCGATATCCCCAGATAAAGCACCAGATCATCCAGCGAGAGGGGGTTGGTAGAAACGAACAGTAGTCCATATATTTCCCCCAGTGATCTGGGCAATCCCAGCACCTTTACTCCGTCCACAAAAAAATCCACCATCTGCCGCTGCAGAGCCGAAAGTTCGTTGGCGCGGGTTCCGGGTGTCGGTGACGGCAATTCCACGAGCTTTTTTTATCTAGCTTAGCAAAGCAGTTCAAGTTATTTTGAACGCAAGATATTGTAATAGAAAGATGGCATTCAGATGTTCATTTTCAAGCTATGGGGATGGGGAACTTTGTCAAAAGCGCGCCATTGCACATTTTCCGTGCATCGAGGCTGGTATCGGCAGATGACGCGATTACCGTAACCGAAACATGATTGTCAGTATCTTCAACGATGTGATCGGCCCCGTGATGCGCGGACCGTCGAGTTCCCACTGCGCCGCCGCCCTTCGTATCGGCCGACTCGCGCGCGACCTGATGGACGGCGATTTCTCGCAAGTGCTGGTAGAGTTCGACCGCAACGGCTCGCTGCCGAATACGCACGACACGCAGGGCTCCGACATGGGGCTCTTCGGCGGGCTGATGGGCTGGGACGCGGCGGATCCGCGGCTGCCCGGCTCCATGAAAACGTTGGCGGACAGCGGGGTGAAAATTTCCATCGAGACGGTGGATGCCGGAGATCCGCACCCGAACACCTATCGGCTCACACTCTACAGCGAAAAGGAAACCCGCACGCTCATAGCTATCTCGACCGGCGGCGGAATCATGGAGGTGATCGAACTCGACGGCTTCAAGGTTTCCATGCACGGGGATTATTTCGAGACGCTGATCTGGATCGATGGTGACCCGAAGGACGCGGTCGCGGCGCTGGAGGCAGGCGTGGAAGGCGCGCAGGTGATTCTGCACCAAACGGGCGGGAGGGATATGATCGAGGTGAAAGCCGCTGGTTTTGTCTCTGATGATTTGATCGCGTCGCTCGTCGGATTGCGTTGCGTGAAACGTCTCGCTCCCGTTCTTTCCGTAATGTCGAGAAAGGATACCAACGTGCCTTTCACCACTTGCGAGGAAATGCTCGGATACGATGCCGGGCGCGGCACTCCGATTTGGAAACTCGCCGTCCAATACGAGATGGAGCGCGGCAACCTCACCGAGGCGGAGGTGATCGCGAAGATGGTGGAGATCGTGCGCATCGTGCGGAACTCGATCGCCGAGGGCATCGCGGGCACGGAATACGAGGATCGCGTGCTCGGCCACCAGTGCGGAAAATTCGGCGAGATGATGACGGCCGGAAACCTGTTAGACGGCGGTACGCTGAACCGGATCATCCTTTACGTGACCTCGCTGATGGAGGTGAAAAGCTCAATGGGCGTGATCATCGCGGCCCCCACAGCGGGTGCCTGCGCGGCTTTGCCTGGCGCGGTCGTCGCGATGGCGGAGAGCATGGGACTCGGCGAGGAGGAAATGGCGAAAGCCCTACTCGCCAGCGGCCTGATCGGAGTTTTCATCGCCACCCGCTGGACGTTCGCCGCCGAGGTCGGCGGCTGCCAAGCGGAAGGAGGCTCCGCCGCCGCGATGGCAGGCGCCGCGCTCGTCACTCTCGCAGAAGGCACGCTCATCCAATCCGTCAGCGCCGCCTCGATGGCCATGCAAAGCATGATCGGCCTGATCTGCGATCCCATCGCGAACCGCGTCGAAGCACCATGCCTCGGCAAAAACGTCATGGCCGCCGCCAACGCCCTCTGTTGTGCGAACATGGCGCTCGCCGGTTACGACCAAGTCATCCCGCTCGACGAGGTGATCGAGACCGCCAAGCAGGTCGCCAAACAGATGCCCCGCGAAGTGCGCTGCACGAACCTCGGCGGGCTTTCCATCACCCCCACCGCCTTGGCGCTAGAGAAAAAGCTCGCCGAGAAACGCGCTTGTGGGAGTGGATGCGGATGCGGGTGATCTCTATAGAGGATTGAGGAGTGACGATGTTTGATTTTTGAAGTGTTGGAGCACCCAATCAGCATTCAAAAATCAACAATCATCAATCGTAAATCAAATCTTCAGCTCTCCATCCGCTTGATCCCCAGCGGATTCGCGTCCTGGAGTTCGGCGGGAAGCAGGGCATCAGGGAAGCTCTGCCAGGTGACGGGGCGGGTGAAGCGGAAGATCGCCATGGTGCCGACGGAAGTACTACGTCCATCGGAGGTGGCCGGGAACGGGCCGCCGTGGACGATGCTGTCGCAGACCTCCACGCCGGTGGGGAAGCCGTTGAAAATGAGGCGACCTGATCGATTCTGCAGCGCGGGGACGAGGCCGGGATGCGCGGCGAGTTCCTCTACGGTGGAGTGGATACTGGCGGTGAGCTGGCCTTCGAGGTGCGGGATGGCGGCCTCAATTTCTTCCAGTGATCCGCGAACGATCAGGGTCGCGGGACCGAACATCTCGCCTTGCAGCACTTCGGATTTCAGGAAATCCGCAACGGAAACGATGAAGGCCATCGGCGCGCCCTGACCAGAGCCGGCTTCGGTGGTGGAGCGGGCAAGGGTTGCCACGCCGGCTGCGGTGGCAAAGCTGGAGGTGGCGTCGGCAAAGGCTTTACAGATACCGGCGTTGAGCATCATGCTGGGAGAACCGGCCTCGATGAGGGACTTGAGTTTCGCGAGGAAAACTTCCCCAGTGTTTACCGGAAGGAAAACGAGGCCGGGGTTCGTGCAGAACTGGCCGACGCCGAGCGTGAGCGATCCGAAAAACGCCTCGGCGAGTGCTTCTTCTCCACGCACGAGCGCACTGGGAAGAATCACGACTGGGTTCACAGAACTCATTTCCGCGTAAACAGGAATGGGCTGCGGACGGGCGTTCGCGGTGGCCATCAGGGCGGTGCCGCCCGCGCGGGAGCCAGTGAAGCCGACCGCTTGAATCACGGGATGTTTCACCACCGCTTGGCCGACCTTGCGCCCGCCGCCGTAGAGCACGGAGAACACGCCCTCGGGCATGCCGTTTGCTTGCGCGGCGGCGATCACGGCGTTGGCTACGATTTCTGCCACACCGGGATGCGATGAATGGGCGACCACAACGACCGGACAACCGGCAGCCAGAGCGGAGGCGGTGTCACCACCGGCCACGGAGTAGGCGAGCGGGAAATTGCTGGCGCAGAAAACGGCCACGGGGCCGAGTGGGCAGAGCATCGCGCGGTGGTCGGCTTTCGGTAAAGGCTTGCGATCGGGTTGGGCGCGGTCGATTCGGGCATCGACCCACGAGCCTTCCTCGATTTGTTTCGCGAACATGCGGAGCTGGCAGACAGTGCGACCGGTCTCTCCACGCAAGCGCGGCTCCGGCAAGGCGGTTTCAAGCTGGCCACGCTCGACAATATCCTCCACCACGCCCTCGATCCCGTCCGCGATGGCGCGGAGGAACACGGCTCGCGTTTTACCCGGCAACTGCGAGTAGGCGGGAAAAGCGGCCGCAGCGAGCGACAGGGCTTTTTCCACCTCGTCGGGAGTGGCGGCCATGTAGGCCGGCTCCAACACGGTGCAGGTGCCGGGCTGGATGCCGTGGCCGCAGATTTCCGTGCCGCTGGAGCGCGAGTATCCGATGAAGGAAGTGCCGAGTAGCTGGGTGGTCATGGTGAAAAAGTCAGAGTGCGGGAGCGGTGGCGAGGGCTTTCTCGATGATGGCGGTGGCCTCAGCGAGTTCGGCGCCGACGAGTTCGAGGCGCGGCGGCCGGACGCGGTTGTTGCCAAACTTGCCGCCGGTGGCGAGGTTCTGCTGGAGTTTGATGAGCTGGACGAATTTCACGACGGTGTCCATGCGCAGCATCGGCAACATCCATTCGTAGATCGGCATGGCCTCCTCAATGCGGCCGGTGGTGCCGAGTTCGAGAAGCTTCACGTTGTAGGCCGGGAAAGCATCGCCCACACCGGTGATCCAGAATTTCGCGCCCATCGCGAAGCCTTCGAGCGCGCAGTCATCGACGCCCACGCCGAGCACAAGGCGGTCGCCGCAGACCTCGCGGATGGCCGCGATGCGGCGGACATCGGTGGAGGATTCCTTGACGGCCTCGGCGTTGGGAAGCTCGTCGGCGAGCTCCTTCATCTGGAGCGGGGTGAAGTCGGTTTTGTAGGCGACCGGGTTGTTGTAGATGATGCAGGGAAGGTCGGTGGCGGAAATAACAGCTTTCATGTGGGCCTTCATTTCCCGCCAATCCGAGGAGTAAAGGTAAGGCGGCAGCACCATCAGGCCGCGGCAGCCGTTGTCCTTGGCGGCCTTGGCGAGATCGACGGCTTCCTTGGTCGAAAGCGCAGCGACACCGGGGATGATGGGCGTGTTCGGCACGGCCTCGACGTAGGTTTTTTGCAGCGCGACCTTTTCCGCAAAAGATAGCGTGGCGCCCTCGCCGAGCGAGCCGTGGGCGACGATGGCAGTGCAGCCGTTTTCGATGAGCCACTTGCCGTGAGCGGCCATGAGGCCGTGGTCAATGCTGAGGTCTTCGTTGAACTGGGTGAGGGTGGCGGGCATGACGCCTTTCCATTCGATACTCATGATGGGGATGGGGATAGAGGTTAATTGGCGCGGCAGTCTGCGTTGCGGGGCGCACACTGGGATAGCGATCCCACGTTGGCTATTACAAATTTCCAATACAAGAATGCATCTCTTAAGTCTTGCTACAAAGCAGCTTGCAACAATCAGTTCAAGTTTTACGTTAGCGATTGGTTTAATTACATACAGATGCCACCAATCCGCCCCGAGTCCGACACACCCATCCCTGAGGTTTGCCCAGAAGATGTATGGGATGTTTCTGAGGAATGCAGGCATAACGTTAGCGCTGATATCGCTCCGTTACCCCGAAAACCCCAGGGGTTAGCGGGCACTTTATCCGCTGAACCTCGCAGGGTCAGATCATTCGGCTTGGTAATCGCGCCGCATTCCAGCCTCGTTGATACGCCGCGCACGACGCGACAGATTGAGATCCACGAAACCAACGGATCTGTAATTCGCTTGGAAGATGAAATCCCGGAGCCGACCCGGATCGTAGGCAGATACAGATTTCGCGAACGGGGAGCACGCGTAAAGCGCAAGCGAAACGACAGCGGCGATGGTCGCGATTGGGGGGGCGCGCGCACTGGACAGGGAATCTGGCTTTTCAAGGTCAGCGCGGTGGTTGCGGTAGCCATTATCTTTCCAATGGCTCTTATGTTGGTTTTCAATGCCGATGATGCCTCCAAGAACAGTCCGGTGAAAGGGATGTCACCCGTGGTGCCACATGAGGCGGAAAAGATCGCGGCGATGGAAGATTTGCATCAGATTTTGATTAAGCGAAACGAGGCCATCCTGATTTATCAGGCATACGCTCAAGCCACACACAGCGATGATATCATCCCGCTTCTGAGGCACGGCGCGAGCATCAAAGAAACGTTGCGATCAGCTTGGCAGCCGCTGAACATCCCCAAAGGGTGGATGCCCGACTCGCATTCCAATTGGGTCGTGTTGGACGAATTCGGAAAAACCTGCGCTATGTTGGAAGGTTATCTGCCCGACCAATCGAAGTACGCGGCTTATTTTACCAATGAGGATAACGAGCTGTTGCTGGATTGGAAGGCCACCGAGGCATACGGAACAGCCTCATTCAAGGAGCTGAAGATGAATTCCGGAAATCCCGATGAAATCCGCGGCCAGCTCTCCATCGTTGAGTTTTACAGCGCTGCCTGGCCTGAGGCTGATTACCAAAGCTACCGTTTTGTCTCTCCGAATCGGGAAGATAGCATCTGGTGCTACGCGCGTAAAAATGAAGTTAGCGGAACCTCGCTCGCCGAACATATCCCAAATGGAGAAATCATCAGATCGTCACAAAAAAAATTGAAAATTACCCTCCAGCTGGCACGCGGACCTGCTGACTCCCTTCCCAACCAGTGGTTAATTAAGGAAGTCCTACATTTTGGTTGGCTGGCACCTAAAGCTTCGCCAGCCAGCCATCATCGTAAGAAGGACAAGAATGATTAATCTACCAATCGCGATGTGAAATTACTTATGACTCACTGCGCAACGCCGCATACCCCGGCTTGAGCGTGTCGAAGATAACCTCGCGCCGTTTGTCATAGGGCGAGAAGGCGCTTTTCATCGCGTTGAGGTTGAGTTTTTCCAAATCGGCAAGGCTGAGGTCGAACAGCTCCGCAGCGAGGATCGTTTCCTTGGTCATCGTGGTGTCGCTCATCAGGCGGTCGTCGGTGTTGAGACAGACGCGAAAGCCGTTGCGAAAAAACAGGCCGAAGGGATGCTGCGCAAGATCGTGGCAGGCTCCGGTGTGGAGGTTCGAGTAAAGGCACATTTCCAGCGGGATGCGGCAGTCGAGCACGTATTGGGCGAGCGTGCCGAGCTTGAGCGAGCCGTCTTCCATGACGTGAATGTCGTCCCGCAGCCGCGTGGCATGACCAAGGCGATGGGCACCGCAGTATTGTAGCGCCTGCCAGATCGACTCCAGCCCGAAGGCCTCGCCGGCGTGGATGGTGATGTGGAAATTGGCACGCTGGACCGCGTGGAAGGCATCGACGTGCTTTTTCGGAGGAAAGCCGGATTCGCCGCCCGCGAGGTCGAAGCCGACCACGCCCGCCTCACGCCAGCGGATGGCGAGCTCGGCCGCCACCATGGAATCGCTGAGGTGGCGGAGCGCACAGATGATGAGCCCCCATTTCACGCCGAAATCCTTTTCTCCCCGAGTCAAACCAGACAGCACGGCGTTCACCACCTCGTCCTGCGTGAGTCCGCCTGCGAGATGTAGTAGTGGCGCGAAACGGACTTCCGCATAGACCACACCGTCCTCATGCATGTCCTCGATGAACTCGTAGGCCACCCTTTCTAGCGCGGATTTCGTCTGCATCACCCCGCAGGTATGCGCGAAGCCTTCCAGATATTCCGGCAGATTTCCGCGTTGCGCCCCGCGATGGAACCACGCCGCCAGCTCGCCCACATCATCCGTCGGCAAGCCTCTGTATCCATTCTCCCGCGCCAGTTCGATCACCGTCGCAGGCCGCAGCCCGCCGTCGAGATGCTCGTGCAGCAAAACCTTCGGCAGTTTCCTAAAATCCAGCACCGCCACCAGATCCTTGCCCTTCAATGCCGTGAGATCCGCGCTGATCATGTTCATCTCTTAGCAGAAACCGGGCAAAGCGGAAGAGCGATCACACCCAAGGCTCCCCCATCAGAAAAAAGAAAAATTTTCGACCACGGATTGCAGGCATAAGTAGGGATTGGATTGAAGTTTTTTATTGGAAATTGAAAAAGCCATCGAGAAACTGCCTGAACCGGAATAACGGAAACTCGCGGTTTGGTTTGATGACCACCGGCTGATCGTCGATGCCTCCGCGATGCTTGGCGGACTCTATGACGAGGAAGACGGCGGAGAAAACCATCTGATCGACAATGAAGCGAGGTGAGATCTGGTTGGGATTGTGAATCACCCAACACGATGACAAAGGGAAAGCAACAAAAGAGAGAAAGGAAGCGACGGAGCAAAGCGCCGCTGCAGGCACACGATCCTGAACTGGGATGCGTATGCGAGGTATGGCACGGCAAGCTGGGAGGATCTCTTTTCCGGCAAGGCGGAGCGGGCGGTGGTGCGGGTGTTCTGCGAACCGTCCTCGGAGCGACCCGAGCCGTTCGGGGATCAGGGCAGGTGGACATGTTTCCGGCTAAGCAGCCCTGACCTGCCACAGACGACGCTGGGTTTCGCGGAGGTGGGGAGTGTAAGGGAAAGAATGATGAAGCAGGTGATCCTCGGAACGCCGAATTACCGCCAGTGCTTCGTCTTGGAAATCGTGCGCCACGAAGGGAAGGAAGAGCCGCTTTTTGAGATCACGCGCTGCATGGCGGTCGGATGGATGCTAGAGGCGCGGGAAGTGGAAAAGGAGTGGATGGAGCGAACGCTTGACTCCGTTTTGGAATGAAATTTGGATTTCTCGTCGTTCCCTGAAATGGCTTGCGAGAATCCGTTGGTGAAGAGGGGGAAATAGGTCAGTCCTTGGAGCCGTTGATGACGAACAGCGTGCCATCGCCACCTGCGATGATGATGCGGCCTTGGGCATATACGGGCGAGGCGGTGAGATCTTCTCCTAAATCGAGGCGCCAGAGTTCGGTGCCGTCGGCGGGGTTGGCGGCGTAGAGGCGGCCGTCGCTGGAGCCGAAGACGATGCCGTCGTCGAAGGCGATGGGCGAGCTTTCGACGCGGCCGCCGGTTTTGAAAGTCCATACGCGGGTGCCGTCGCTGCGTTGGATCGCGTGGAGGGATTTGTCGCGGGAGCCGATGTAAACATTCCGATCATCGACGGCGGGTGAGGTGAAAAAGGGGAATTCGTTGGCTTGGTAGATCCAAGTGAGTTTTACGGCATCCGCCTCGGCGGCGACCAGCTGGTTGGCGTGGTTGCCGCTGTAAACCGTGGTGCCGATGGTGGCGACGGAATTGGTAATCTGGGCGTCCGTGTCGATTTTGTTCGCGAGCGATCCGTCGGCGAGATTCAGGATGTGGATGACCTGGTCGCAACCGCCGAACGCGATGAGTCGGCCGTCGATAACGGCGGGGGTGCCGTTGATGAAATCCTTGGTTTCGTATTTCCAGACGATGGAACCGTCTTCCGCGCGAAGGCAGCGGGTGATGCCGTCGTAGCCGTTCAGGAGCACCCATTCGGCTTTGCCGTCAGGACTGGTGACGACGGTGGGCGCGGAGGAAAATTTATCGCCACCCTCGATCGACCAGATTTTATCGCCCGTCTTGAGGTCGAGCGCGTAGAAATGCTTGTCGCCCGAGCCGATGAAAACTCTTCCGTTAGAAATGGCGGGCGCGGCTTGGATCGTATCGCCGGTTTCCATTTTCCAACGGAGCTTCCGGGTCTGCAAATCGATGCAGTAGAGGATACCCATCGCATCGCCGACGAGGATGGCGCCATCGGCGAAGGCGGCTTCGGCGGTGCCGGGGGATTCGAGCGGGAAAGTCCACTCGATGACCGGGGCTTTGGGGACGGCGGCGTGCACCCGGCCTTGGAGCGAAGGACTGCCTCGGGTGATCGGCCAGTCTGTTAGGGCGGTGGGGGCTGTGGTAGGTGCCAGTTTTGGGGAGCTGGTGTCCTGTTGTTTTTCACAGGATGTTAGGAGGAGACCTGCAAACAAGATTGGGAGCGAGACGCTCCCAATACGGCCTGGAGCGAGACGCTCCAGCCACGATGTAAGGGATAGGTTCATCAGCTGAGGGCGGCTTGGTAAAGGGCGGCGAGGGCGGCGAGGTCGAGCGGGACGGGATTGAAACGGCCGGTCCATTGGTGGGAGGCGGCTTCGGCGAGTTCCGGGATGGCGGTGAGGGGGATTTCGGGTTTCGAAAAATGGGCAAGGCGGATGGTTTTTTCCAGCCAATCGATGAGCGGGGTGTCGAGGTGGCGGCCGAGATTCCGATAGATCGCGGCGATCTCCGGGGCGCTATGGTTGAGGCGGACGACATGGGGCAACATCATCGTCACGGCGAGGCCGTGGGGGATGTTGAAGCGGGCGGTAAGCGGGTTGGCGGTGGCGTGGGCGGCGCCGAGCATGCTGTTCTCGATGGCACAGCCGGCGAGGGCGGCACCATGGAGCATGCGGCCTCGGGTTTCGAGATCGGCGGTGCCGGCGAGAACGTCTTGGATGGCGGAGGCGATGAGGTGGAAGGCCTCGGTGGAGAAAGATGAGGAGATGGCGTTGCGCTTAGTGCAAACGGCGGATTCGAGGGCGTGCGACAGTGCATCGAGCGCGGTCAGGGTGGCGACGCTCTGCGGCTGAGAGGCGGTGAGTTCGGGATCCAGGATCGCAATAAGGGCTAGGGCTTTGGGGTCGCCGCAGGCCATTTTCTCATGAGTGCCGTCACGTGAGACAATGGCGTAGGATTGGCATTCGGAGCCGGTGCCGGCCGTGGTCGGTATGGCGAGGAAAGGTAGCATCGCGTTCTTGGCGAGACCGTATCCCATGTAGTCGGCCATGCGTCCGGGGTTGTGGAGGAGAAAGTTACAACCCTTCGCGGTATCCATGCTGGAGCCGCCGCCGAAGCCGATGAGAGCGTCGGGATGAACTGATTTCGCGAAGTCGCGGCAGACCTCGATGTCGGTCTCCGTGGGGTTGATGTGTGAACCTTCGAAGACAGTGGCGCGGATGCCAGCGGCTGTCAGGAAAGCGGTAGCGCGCTTGACGTGACCGGCGGCGACGAGGCCCGGGTCGGTAATGATGAGGACGTTGGTGGCGCGTAGAGTGGCGAGGCATTCGGGGAGCTCGGCGAGACGTCCTGGGCCGAAGAGGATCCGGGGGCTGGGGCGGGCGTCGGTGGGGTGCATGGAGAAGAAGATTGGCTTGAACAGAGATAAGAATCCGGTGATTTCAACACGTGAAGCTTGCTGAAATCGAGGTTCAGGTGATGAAGCTCAGCGAAGAGGAACTTTTCAGCGAAATCCGTGCATCGCGAATCCGATGATCCTGAAGATTATTTCGAAGTTGTAGAGAAGGTGCGAAAGTCTTGGGGAGCACACGCGCCCTCGCGTGTTGTTTCCGACGCCCTCGGCGGAAACCGCGTGGAATGGTGTGGACG
>CAMCXJ010000028.1 GCA_945883455.1 Prosthecobacter debontii | reverse complement strand
AGGCGAACACGTCCGGGATACGCTGCCTTAATCTCACGGGCGCGGGACTGAAGAAGCCGGAAGTTTTTCCCCATCACGATGGTTAGGTGCACATCGGGCGAGGAGTCGAGCAGGGCGCGGCTATGGCGGCGGACGAAAGGCTTCTTGGCTGTAGGAAAATAAAGGACGCGAAAAGGGACGCAGGGATCATCCGCCGCGATTGGTGCGAGTTCCGAGAAGGCAGGGTTCACGGGGAAGCCGGTGTCGGTGATTTTTTCCTCGGGGATGCCCCAGCAGCGCATCGTTTCGAGCGTGATCTGATCGCTGACGAGAAAATGATCGGTTGGCGCGCGGAGCCAAGACGCGTTGATCTCGATGGAGTCGGTGACGACGGTGAAAATGACCAGACGGTTGCCGGTTTCTGCGAAATTCCGTTCCAGGAAATAAGGGTAAATCGGGTATGTGCAGGCGATGGCGTGGGGCTTGAATTCACCGACGAGCCCTTCTAGATAGCTCTCGGGGTGGCGCATCAGCGGAAGGTTAGGACGGGAGAAATCGCACTTGTCCGTGCCCCGGTAAATCGCCTCCCAGACGCGGGGGAAATGGGTGGTGACGAGGCGGTATCCCCACTGCATCAAGGCGGTGGCGCTCGGCATCGAAATCAAACAAGGATCGACGACACGGGTGTCGGCCCCTTTTGCTTGGAGCGCGAGGGATAGGTTGCGCGCGGCGCTGTTGTGGCCTTCGCCGAAGGCAGCGGTGAGGATTAGGATTCTCGGTTTCTCTGGCATGGATTGCTTTCCCTGGCGACTTTACGTGACAACCAAGCGTTGCGTCTATGGGCATTTCTGCTTTCATTGCGGTGTAAATGGCTAATGAAAAGGAAAAACAGAGGTTTGAGTTGAGGCCGGTGGACGAGGAGGTCGGCACCAACCTCCGATTTGTCCGACTAGAAAAAGACGCTGTCGTGGAGATGGAGGAACTGCCGCCGGTGAGGTTGGGAGAAAAGAGTAGCCCTGACCTTTCGCCGAACCCATCCAGCAATGAGGATGTAAGAACCCGATCAGTCGAACCGGATATGGGCTCGCTTATCGAGATAGATAGTCAAATGATAACGAATGCTTGGGAATCGGAGGCGGCTCCCACCCGCACCTTTGCATGGGGCTGGGTCGCACTCGCGACATGCGTATTTGCCGCAGCCATTCTGTGGTCACTTGCGAATTTAAATAAAGTGGGTGGTGAGGGCGCAAAACTTACCAGAGAAAACCGGCTCAACATGTACCAAGAGAATCAGGAGGAGATCGACGCGGAGACCCAGGTGAGCACCATCGAAAAAGCAGCCCGCAATTTCTTGGGTTCGAAATCGGTGGAGGAAATGCTCCGCTACGTTCGCCATCCCGAAAGGGTAAGCCCTTTGATGAAATCCTTCTATGCAAAATCCCCGTTTAAGCCGATGCGCATCAAGAACTTGATGTCCTTGGAGCCGCTGACCATGGATAATCGCGCCTCATATTGGGTGGTTTCCTGCGAGTTGGAAGGAAAAGTGCGAACGCAACTGTTGCTGGAGTCGATAACGATCGATGAGGCGAGAGTGGATTGGGAAACCTTTGTCTGCCACCAGCCGATGGCTTGGGACGAATTTGCAAAAAATAAGCCGAACGGATATACGGGTGACTTCCGTGTTTATGTGCAAAAAGACCACAATCATAGCCATGAGTTTTCCGATTCGACCGCCTTTGATTGTTATCGGCTAACGGCACTCAACGGGGATGAGGTGCTCTTCGGCTATGTGCCGCGGGGGCGTGGTATAGGGCTCAGGATGGACGAGGTGACCGCCAGCAAGGAAGACCAGACCCTGCCCATGATGCTGCGCTTACATATCCCCCAGGATCTCAAGTCACCGCAAGGGGTTGTCATTCAGGAAATCGTGAGTAGAAGGTGGTTATTTATGGATGATCCAAAGGAGGGGGAGCCTTGATAAAAGAGGAAGATTTAAAAAAAGCCAAAACGCCTGCCCGCCGCCCGTCGGTTTTCCGCGCGGTGATGACAGGCTCGGTCATGTTTTTCCTTTTCCAATACGCGGTGGCACTGGCTAAACTTGGACAGACATCGGGCAGGATGGAGAACAAGTTCAGTGCGCTGGCACGGGACAAATATCTGGATTTCCTAGTCTGGCAGAACGTCCAAGTGCTCTTCGCCTACGCGATCCTAGCGATTCTCTTCGCGATCATTCTTGCACCTTTCGTGTCAATCGTGTGCGTCCGCCTGTCGCTGCGTGGTTTCTGGCAAAAGGCGCTCCTAACAGTTCTCGGTGCGTTTGTGGTCCACGGATTTTTCGTCCTGAGGCTAGTGGAAACGCGGCCCTATTTTCTGAACGATGCGAAATACGGGCATTGGTATTTTAATATCCTGAACGTAGTGCCGGACGCGGCCAAGCCGGTGGTTTTTTTACTACTCTTCAAAGGGCTACCACTCGCCATATTGATTTACCTCGCTTGGTGGTATTGGGGCAATCTTTCGAGGAAAGGCCGCCTGGTAACGCTCTGCACCGTTTGCGTGCTATCCGCGTTCGCTATCTGGCGCATCGGTATGCCGGAGAGCCAGGCCGCCACCGCTGCAAACGGAAAGGAAGAACGGCCGCCGAATGTAATTCTAATCGGTTCTGATTCCCTCCGCGGTGACCGGCTCGGCTACACCGGCTACCGACCTCGGCGTACGGATGGACTGGCCGCGGCGGGTGTTTCGCCAAGGATTGATACGCTGGCATTGAAGTCGGTTAATCTTGAAAACTGTTTCACTCCGATCGCCTCGACGCTCGAGTCAGGGACATCGCTGATGGCCTCGATGTATCCGCACACGCACGGTTTTCGGCACATGTATCCGGATGCCGGAACCTTGGCAGAGGTGAAATCGCGCGTCCGGCCGCTGGCGAATGTGCTTGCGCGCAAGGGCTACGATACGGCGGTTTTCGGCGATTGGTGCGCGGGATATTTTGAAATGATGCCGCTGGGCTTCGGACATGTTTCGGTATCCAGCTTCGACAATTTTAAAATCTACATGAGCCAAGCGGTGGTGATGGCGCACTTCGTGATCCCGCTGTATTTCGATCATCCGGCGGGATACGCGTTGTTTCCGCAACTCGGCTCCTTCGCGCAATTCGTCACACCCGAGGTGGTGACCGACCGTGTAAAGGAACGGCTGGGCGCGGTTTCGAAAAGCGGTCAGCCGTTTTTCTGGCATGTATTCTATTCCTGCAACCATTTGCCCTACCGTAGCCCGGAGCCTTACAACAGCATGTTCGCGGATCCCGCTTACTCCGGGCAAAACCGAAGCGGTGTACAATTCGACATCGACTCGTTTATTGGCGGGACGGATCTGGAGAACAAGTGGAAGGCTCTGTCTGAAAAGGAGATCCGCCAGATCCGCGATCTTTACGATGGCTGCACGCGGCAGTTTGATGATAACGTGGGCGTGATTCTCGACGAACTGAAAATGCGCGGCCTCGCGGACAACACCATCGTAATCATCACCGCCGACCATGGCGACAATCTCTATGAGGAAGGCGTCACCTTGGGTCACGGACTCACTTTCAACGGGGCCGCGCGCGGCAACCATGTGCCGCTGCTTTTCCATGTGCCCGGTGTGGGGGCGTCGAAAATCACCTCGCAGGTGAGGATGATCGACATCGCGCCGACGATCGCGGATCTGCTGGGCGCGCCCAAGCCGGATTGCTGGGAGGGCGTAAGCTTCGCCGGATGGCTGGACGGCAGGGAAAAACCTGTGGCGCGCGCGTTTTACGGCGAGACCGGGTTTCCCTTCGTCCAGTTCCGGGTGCCGGGCATCGAGCGCCCGAAGCTCCCGCCGATGGATCGGATGAATTTCATCGACGATGCCTTCAACTACCAGTTCGTACTTAAAGACGATTACGAGAAACCCCTAGTAAAAGCCAAGCAGCGATGCCTCATGTCAGATAAATGGAAACTGATCTGCACACCCACGGCGGATGGTGGGCGTCACTTCACCCTGTATTCAAGACATCCCGATCCCTACTGCGAGGTCGATGTCGCACCGTCCAACCCGAATGTCGTCACGCCGATGAGGGCGGCTCTAGAAAAATGGATGGACAAAAAAACCGAGACTCCCCTTGCTGAAATTTTTCCGCAAGGAGAGTGAGATTATCTCGCCATCAGCGCCTCGATCTCGTCGGCTTCGATAGGGATGAGCGCCATGAGGTCGATGTTTTCATGCTCGCCGATTAGGTAATCGTTTTCTAGGCGCACGCCCATACCTTCCTCTGGGATGTAGATGCCCGGCTCGATGGTGAAGACCATGCCGGGGGTCACGGCCTGATTGGCAGGCGAGACATCGTGCACATCAAGGCCCAGGTGATGGGAGGTGCCGTGCATGTAATACTTCTTCACAAGCGGCTTGTCCTTGGGAGCGGCGGCGGCCTCCTCGGCGGTGTAGAGCCCGAGTCCGATGAGTTCCTTGTCCATCTGCGCGACGACCATTTTCTGGAAATCCGCGATGAACACGCCGGGGCGCAGGATGGAGTCGGCATAACGCACCATCCGCAGGACGGCGTTGTAAACGTTCTTCTGGCGGGGCGTGAATTTTCCGGAAACCGGGATCGTGCGGGTCATATCCGCGTTCCATCCGCCATACTCGGCCGCGACGTCGAGCAGCAGTAGGTCGCCGTCCACAAGTATCTGGTCGTTGGGAACGTAATGAAGAATGCACGCGTTCAGCCCGCCCGCTATGATCGGGGCATAAGCAAAGCCGTGCGAGCCGCGCTTGATAAACTCATGGATAAACTCGGCCTCGACCTCCCATTCGCCGACTCCGGGTTTGACGAAACTGAGCACGCGCCGAAAGCCCGCCTCGGTGATATCGCAGGCGATCTGGGTGAACTCGATCTCCTCATCCGACTTAACGGAGCGCAGACCGTAAATCAGAGGAGCAAGGCGGCGGTAGGTATGCAGCGGGAAACGCGACTGGCACTCTCTGGCGAAGCGCAGCGATTTCGTCTCGAAGGCGAGGTCGCCACGTGGATGCTCGTTTGTGGATAAATATACAGATTCGGCCTGCGGCATGAGGCGGTTCATGATACCATCGAATTCCGTGGCCCACTCGACGCGCGAAACACCGGTTCTTTCCCTGGCTTGCTCCTTGGTCAGCTTGGCGCCCTCCCACACCGCGATGTGGTCGTTCGATTCACGGAGAAAAAGGATCTCGCGGTCTTCGGGCTCCCTTGCATCTGGGAAAAGGATCAGAGCCGTTTCTTCCTGCGCAACACCAGTAAGGTAAAACAGATCACAGCTCTGCTTGAATGGCTGTGAGGCGTCCGCGTTGGTCGGCTGGATGTCGTTTGATTGCAGGATCGCCATCGCGCGTGGCTCTAGCTGTGAGTCTAGGTTTCTCCTGTGGGTGGTGAAAAGTCCCGCTGAGGGGATCTTGGTGCGTTTAGCGCCTGATGTGGGAAGGTTCGGGGAAGTCATAGTCAGTTGGTGAATTCGAAGTATTGAAGGATTCCGGGCAAACGCTGGATAGTCATTCTCTTTTTGGCTAGATGGTATTTCGAATTTTGACGGCTTGCATTGCCATTTGCTCTGTGGAGAGCTTGCCGCCGATGCAGAATTTGGAGTTTTTCATGATAAAAGAAACGTCGCTCAAGATCTGTGGCGTGACGGCGCAGCCAGATGCCGAAAAACTGGTAACGATGGGCGTCCATGCCGTCGGATTCAATTTCTGGCCGCTTTCGAAAAGGTATCTCAATCCCGAACTGAACCCCTGGATGAAAGGTCTGGCGGGCGGGATACTGCGCGTCGGCGTTTTCGTGAACGAGGACAGCGACCTCCCCTACCGGCTTTACGGGGAGGGCATGATCGATGTGGTGCAACTTCACGGCGACGAGACGCTGGAGCGCGTCGGTGGATTCCGCGAGGCGGGCATACCGGTCATTAAGGCGATAGGTGTAAGGAAAATTTCCGATATCGAGACGGCCGGAAGCTACGGTTCTGACGCGGTATTGCTGGACGCACACGCCCCGCAAGTTTTCGGCGGCACCGGTGAGACGTTTGATTGGGGTCTCGCGAACGCTTTCGGAAAACGGTTTCCCGCCATCCCGATGATCCTGGCAGGCGGGATCACACCGGAGAACGCCGGGCAGGCGGTGGCCGTGGTTCGTCCAGTCGCAATCGATGTGGCGTCGGGAGCGGAGATCTCGCCGGGGGTGAAGGATTTCGGAAAGGTCGCCGCGTTGTTGGAGGCTTGTGTTTCGCCACGATGATCACAGACACACATTGCCATCTGGCGTCGGCCCGTTTCGCTGACGACGAGCGTGCGGAAATCATCCGGCGGGCGCTGGAAGCGGGGGTTAGCCGAATGGTCACACTGGCGACCTGTATGGACGACATCGCCCCAAATCTCAAACTTGCGGAACATCCCTGCGTGATGGCCGCCATCGGCATTCATCCCTGCGCTGTGCATCACGCCCCCGACGACGCCGTGGAGCATCTCGCTGCTCTCGCCGGTGATCCACGCGTGTGCGCGATCGGCGAGACGGGCCTCGATTACTTCCATCCCGCCCCAGAAGGCTGGAGCGAATCCAATTATCGAAAACGGCAGAGCGATTTCCTGATCCGGCATTTCGAGCTCGCAGCATCTTCCGGCCTCAACATCGTGATCCACACACGCGACCGCGAAGGCAGGGAATCTTTCGAGGACGCGCTCGCCATCTATGCCCGATTCGCGGATCGCGTTTGCGCCGTGTTCCATTGTTTTGTTTCCGAGTGGGATCTCGCGGAAAAGGTAATCACCCTCGGCGGACTCGTTTCTTTCGGAGGCGTGGCGACTTTCAGGAACGCCGGACTCGTTGAGGAAGCGGTGAAACGCTGTCCACCCGGAAGCTTCATGCTTGAGACCGATGCGCCCTACCTCGCACCGGAGCCGCTGCGGGGAAAACGCAACGAACCTGCCTTCGCGATGCGCGTGGCAGAAACCGTCGCCGCGCTGAGGGGTGAGACATTGGAACAGCTCGCCGCGCACACCGAAGCGGCCGCAACCAAGTTTTTTCGATGGCCGGATGATTCCGCTTGAACAAAAGACCACCTGACAAACGATTCCCTGTGTAGCAGTGACTGTCGCTGTCCTGCAAATCAAACAAACAGACCTATGAAACACAACCACCTGCTCGCACTCTCGCTTTTATCCATAATACTCGTCTCCTGCGCCGACCAAGGCATGGAAGATTATGACGTTTCCAATCCCTACGCCGCCCCCGACTACGGCGATGGAACAGCCACTCCGGGCCTGCCTTCAGACGTCAACCCCGCTTATGATCAGGCTGCCGTTTATGAGGATACAGCGCCATCCGTTCCAGCATACACCTCTCCAGCTCCTGCAGCGACCCCGAAAGTCCATACCGTTGTCCGTGGCGACAGCCTCTGGAGCATCGCGAAAAAATACAGTGTTTCAATCGACTCGATCAAACAGGCGAACGCAATGACCCGCGACATCGCTGTGCTCGGTTCAAAACTTAAAATCCCGGCGGAATAACCTCATGCATCCGCGTGCTGTTCTTGCCGGCTTTCTGTGGGGAGCCTCGTCGCTACTCGCTCAGGAAGTGCCGCCGCCAGAATCTCCGCTGAGCCCAAGGGAAGATGCGATCGAACAACTGCTCTCCGAACGGGAATCACCCGCAGCACTGAAAAAGGCCATCGAGGCCGCGCGCAACCTGAAGGTTTCCGAACAGGCTATCCTTGAAGCGCGTTTCCTGTTCCATGTCGACCGTGCTGAGGACAAGGAGATTGCGGCGCTGCTTCCCGAATTTCTCGCTCTCAAGGATAAATTCAGTCTCGACGAATCCGAGACCTTCGCGTGCTTGGACGACTGGCTCGCAGTGACCGAATTCGTCCATGCCCTAGATGCGCTCGAAAAAAATGACAAAGACGGCTTCAAGCGGCACATCACCGAAGCGTTCTGGCTCAGCCCGCGTCAAGCCGCCGCTTTCGCCCCGCATATCGAGCGCATTCGCCTGATGGATGCGATGAAATCCGTTCGCGTTGATTTTGGGAAAGTCTACACCGACACGCTCACAGGACAACCCGCAGACTTCGGCACGATCATCGGAACAAAGAAAGGGCTGCTGTTGCATTTCTGGTCTCCATGGAGCCAAGAGTGCCAAGCCACGATCGCGGACTTTCTGATCTCCGCTGAATATCTATCCGCTAACGATGTGGCGGTGGCTTCGGTTCTTCCCGAGACATCCGCGAAAGTGATCGCCGATGCGAAGACCATGCTCAGTTCGTTAGAGGAAACAATCGCCGGCTCATGGATCGTTGATTCGAAATTAAATCCCGTTAGCGCCCAGCTCAAGGTGCAGAGCGTGCCGGTTGTCGTTTTGGTTTCACCAGATGGAGCGGTTCTTTTCAACGGTCATCCTACCGACGAGGAATTCTGGAGATCGCTCGGGAAAATCAATCCGGCTATCGTCCGTCCGGAGATGCGAAGCGAGGATTAACTACGGCATCCGTAATACTACTAGGAAGATAGTAGTATGACCCATTTCAGACTCGGAAAAATAAATTACGGTTTTCCGTAATTTCCGTACATTTTAACTTGACGGAAAAGTTAATTACTAGTTTCCTCGTAACCAAGCAACGAAAGTTCATCCATGGCCAAGCCATCACACCCTTCAAATCTCGAACTCCAAGCACTGACTGTCTTATGGCACGACGGTCCTTCTACTGTGAACGCAGTACATACCTCGCTCCCAGATGGCCGCGAGCGTGCCTACACCACAGTGCTCTCTGTAATGCAGAGCCTAGAACGCAAGAAATTGGTCAAGCGCATACGTTCGGGCAGAGCCCACACTTATGAGCCCGCCTACTCCCAAGAGGTCATCGTGCGCCGCGCCACGGATGACTTCATTACCAACGCTTTTGGAGGACGCCTCGCTGAGGCCGTCCTCGCTACCCTCTCCGCCGGTTCATTAACACTGGAAGAGAAAACAAACATCGAACGCGAACTCCAAAGACATAAAACAATGGCTGCAAAAAAAACAGTAAAGAAGGCCGCGGCCAAGCCCGCGAGTAAACCCGCCGTAAAAAAAGTTGCCAAGAAGGCGCCGGCTAAAAAAGCCGCTGCCAAAAAGGCAGCAGTGAAAAAGGCACCCGCCAAAAAGGCACCCGCTAAAAAAGCTCCCGCTAAAAAAGCTCCGGCTAAAAAAGCGGTAAAGAAGGTAGCAAAAAGCGCCAAGAAGGCACCCGCCAAAAAGGCACCTGCTAAAAAGGTGGTAGCCAAAAAGGCCCCAGCAAAGAAGGCACCAGCAAAGAAGGCCGCCGTGAAAAAGGCACCAGCCAAAAAGGCCGCCAAGAAAGCATAAAGTAACTCATCGCCGTAACCAGCTTGTAGCGCCCGTAGTGGCGCCAAGCTGCTAACGGTGCAGATGATGTTTCAAAATAAAGCGGGAAGCCATCTGGCTTCCCGCTTTTCTTTTGCCGGAGTATCCCCGTCTCCTATTTCTTTTTGTTTCCCCACAGAGTGTGATGTGGTTTGATCCGCCCGTGAGATACATAGTCAAAATCATAATCGCCGCCGCTTGCTTATCCTTTGTGGGAGACGTGATGGCCGGCGGCAATAAGGGTAAGAAGGTGGATCTGTCTTTCCACATCGAGACGGAAGCCTCCGACAATCCAAAGATGATCTTTCCCCACAAGGTCATGGGTAAGCAGAGGTTTTTCCGGCGCATTCCCGAGGTGTCCTCCAGTGATTTTGTGGCTTTCTCGCCCTTCCCATCGGAAGATCAAGCATCTTATGGCGTCATACTACAGCTCAAGGACAACGCCCGCAGGAGGCTCGCGGCAGTCACCCAGACCAGCAGCGGAAAGTGGCTGGTCTGCAAAGCGTTCGGTCGCATTGTCGATGGTGTGTTAGTGGACGATCCCGTGGATGATGGTTTGGTCGTCGTATGGAAAGGGCTTACGATTGAGGAGCTTCGGCAATTGGATGAGGCTCTTCCACGCATCGGCGAAAAGAAAAAGAAATAGCGTAAGGATGATAGCTAAATTCCCCGTCGTATGGTTGGCGCTAACAGCAGTGCTTAGCGCGGAGCCGCTTGAGCTGGTGCTGCCCACAGAGAACCAACACCTTTTCTCGGAGACACCGGAGAAATTCTACATGTATGTCGATCGGACGTTCGAAGGCGAAGTCACGAAGCCGTGGGAAGGCGGGGCGTTCGGCTACACACGCTCACCGATCCGTGTCGGCGGGCAGGTGGTGATGACCCGTTTCCATGAGGGCATAGACATCGCTCCCGTGAAACGTGACAAAGCTGGAAATCCCCTTGATCTGGTGATGAGCATCGCGAAGGGCAAAGTGGTTCATACTGCCGACATCGCGGGGCGCAGCAACTACGGAAAATACGTGGTGGTCGGGCATGAATGGGAGAATTCGAAGGTGTATTCCCTCTACGCGCATCTCGCGGAGATCACCGCACGCGTGGGAGATTCCGTAAATCCCGGGTCGGTACTCGGCAGGATGGGATACACCGGAGCGGGGCTGAACCGCACCCGGGCGCATGTTCACTTGGAAATCGCGCTGATGATGAGCGAGAACTACGAGGGCTGGCACCGGACGCACTTCGGTAGCAGGAATTACCATGGGAATTTCAACGGTATGAACCTTGCGGGTGTCGATGTGGCCGCGTTGTTCGTGGAACACAGGGCGAATCCGGATCTCAAGTTCAGCGAGTTCATCCTCAGCCGTCCGGTTCAATTCAAGGTGTTAGTCCCAGCGGTAGAGACAAAGCCGGATTTTTTAATTCGTCACCCATGGATGAGACGCGGCGTAGTGCCGGATGCCGTCTCATGGGAAATTGGTTTTGCGGCGACCGGACATGCCATTTCTTTCACGCCGAGCATCCGCCCAATCAGTCAAGCCGCAGTGAGCCACATCCGCCCTTCGGAAGTTCCGCAGCGTTGGCTGACGCGCGGTTTGCTCATGGGAGAGGGAAATAACTCCTCGCTTTCGAACGGCGGCAAACAGCTGTTGTCGCTCGTATTGGATGATTTTCCGAAGGTCGAGTGAAGGTCACCCGCCGTTTTTCGCGATGATTTCCGAATACAGTTCGGCCTCCGGCGTGGGCTTGCGCAGAAGGCCGGGATCGTTGTCGAGATCGACAAAGTGGAGGCCAAAGTCGGTATTGGGATCGAAAGGATGACCCCACTCACGGTTCGATGTGATCGACCACCAGTTGTAGGCGCGGACGGGGACGCCGGCGTTGATGGCGTTGGCGACCTCGGCGAGATGCGAGCGCATGTAGTCGCTGCGGGTGATGCCGCCCGCCGTGGGCGTGCAGCCGTTTTCTACGATGAGCAGCTCCTTGCCGGGAAACCAACGGCTGAAGCGCCGCAGGGCATGGAAAAGCCCGCGCGGCCAGACAGGTGCGCGGAGGAAACGCCCGCTCGCGGCCTCCTCCAAGAGTCGAAAATTCGCGAGCCGGTGGGTCGGTAGCCCCCAGTAGTAATCAAGACCGATGAAGTCTTGCGCGCCGATGGCTTCCGGCGGGCAGAGTTCCTTGGCCAATTTTCCCGACATGCCGAGATACCACCAATTCGAATTCGCGATGAGCGTGGCGGTCCCCCAAAAGCGCCACGCCCAGTTCAACCAGCTTGATTTCGACTCCATACTCCCGAAACGATCCCCAGGATTGATCGGGACGATCACGAGCTTCGATTCATCGCCGAAAAGCCGCCCCGCGATCAGCCGCGCAAGCCTGACTTCGAGTCCTTCGCCGGTGCATTTTTCGGAAACGCCCGGCGTATCAGTGCGGATGCCGATGCGGATTTTTCCTCGTCGCAATACGCGCCGCATACCGCGACGAGAGGAATGATGCGTTGGTAAACTTTTACCGTCGGTGAATACCTCGTGAAGCGACACGGGCCTGATGGAGCGGCCGATGAACGCATCCGGCTCGGAAAGCCATGAGACATCGCACTGCCCGGCGAGATCGTGCTGAAAATCGCAGATAGCGAGATCGACATGGTCGAGCAGTCGGGAGTGGCCGTGCGGCGCGAGCACTACATAGTGTTCCTCACTGAGGCAGGTTTTTAGGAAACGAAAACGGCCACGGTTTTCCAGCTCGGGCGGCAATAGATAAAAGGCGTCGCCATAAAGCGCATCCACTTTCCCTTCGGCGAGCGCATCGCGGGCGTCGTCATAGTTACGAAAAAGCTGCTTGCGTGAGCCGGACGGGAGATCGCGCTTCCAGCCCTGCGGCTGATTGCCAACCGCGACAACGCCGACTTTTTTGCCCGCCAGTGAGGAAAGGTCGCCGTCCACGCGATCAGACGGAACCAGCACAGCCTTGCCTGTGCGGAGATATGGATCGCTGGATTCGAAACGCGTCTGATCCTCCATCGTGATGCCACCGATGACCAGATCTACGTCGCCGCGCTCGCTGACGAGTGCGCCCTTGGTGGTGAATTTAAAAAGCGCCTCTGCCATGCCGCGGTGGCACGCTCCCCAATCTAACAGCATCTGGAGCCAAGTCGGGAAACCCGTGACAAGCGGGTTCACACCGACTTTTGCTTCGCTTCGCCGCGCCTTGATCGCCGCGCGCGCGCGACTGTGGGCGAGGAACAGGTTTGGCACCAGTTTCCCAACGGCTTTTGCCTCTTCATCGACAGGCGTGCCGTGCGGCAAGCCCGGCGGCATGTAATAGCGGTTACGCCACCACGGCTTGATGTAGCCGAAGGTGAGCTGGCTAGGCTCGTTGAAAGTGATCCACCAATCGACGCTTTCGCCGAAGGTCTCTGCGATTTTGTCGGCGTAGCGGGCGAATAGATCCGGAAACTCCGGCGCGAGCATTCCGCCGTGGTCGCGCTCCAGCCACACGGGCCACACGAAATGGTGGAGCGTGAGCATAAGCTTCATTCCGTGGCGGCGGACGCAAGCCGCCACCTCCGCGTAATGCGCAAGCGCGGCATGATCGAATTTCCCGCACTCCGGCTCCACACGCGCCCACGCGACAGAGAAGCGGAAAAGCTTGCAGCCCATGGCAGCCGCAGAGGCGATGTCCTCACTGTAGCGGTTCGCAAAATCAGTTCCCTTGCCACGCAGTGTCAACCCCTGACAGCGCTCCCACAGATCCCAGACATCCTCGCGCAGAGGATCATGCGCCTCTACCTGGTGATCGGCGTTCGCTGTACCAAACAGGAAACCCTCCGGAAACACCAACTCCGGTCGCTCGCGTTTTCTGGCAACGTATGGAGGCTTGTCAGAGGGCACCGCAGAAAACTACATGGGGTAGGTGGCGTGTCACGCGTGGAGATTTTCGCTGGGATGGATGCCATAGGCCCTCTCCGATTTTTTCCGAACACGGCTTTGGATCGTTCAAATTATGGTCTCACCGTGACCGGCCAGCCGGGGAACTGTTTCGCGCCGGGCTGGGTCACATCGGCGAAACGAGGCCAACACTCGAAGGTGACCTCGCTGGATTTTTTTTTGAAACGAACTAGACCCCAGCCATCCGCCCGACCCTGCATGTCCTTGCGCTGGGATTCAGGGTTTGCGTAGGCGATCATGCTGACCTTGTTATCAAAGCCGTCTAGGTAATCGCCCGTCCATGGTAGCGGCGAACCGGGCACCGGATTCGCTCCGGGCTTTTCATCCTCGGGCCACCACCAGCGGCCGTAGTAGGAGTTCACGATGGCGGGCACGACGAAAGCCCACGGCCCGTCACCGTGCTCGCGGATACCGTGGCGTATGACGGTGGCGAGATGCTGGTCTCCCGCGATGTGGACCGCTTTTGCCTTTTGAATGAGTTCCACCGCGCGGTTGCGCCCGCCCTGCGGCCAGCCGTTGGAGTCGAGATCCGCATGCAATCGGTTTTCGTGGGAACCATGAAAGTGCGCACCGCCGCAGAATCCGGTCTGTGAGAGCACGGCTTTCATCGACACTCCTTCCCGCATGTCTGCCCACTCCGCGAGGAATTTTTCCTGCCGCGCTCCCAACAGCGCAAGGCCAGGCGAATCAATCACTTTGGGATCATATTGGGGATCGCGGATGTGGTCGGGACGCGGCCCTTTCATCGGATGCCGACCCAGCGGACCAGGCTTGAATTTCCGATCCTCGATAATCGCAAAATCGACGCCACCAAGGAGCAGGCGCGTGTAGTAAACGCCGATACCCTGCTCCACCGGCGCGGGATCATACGGGTCGGGGAGATGGCCGCACTGCTGGCGCTCGACCATTTTTACATACTCCGCGTGGAAGAAATAACCGCCGTCGTCCCCAGAACCACGCAGGGCTTTTTTCCCACTCTCGCCCCACAGGTTTCCCTGCCCGATGTCATGGTCGTCGGGGATGGTGACGCAGGGGCGATTGCGGAAAATTTCCCGGAACGCGAGGCCGAACTTAAGCCAAGCGGCAGTGTGCTGCTTGTGGTCGTAGGACTGATCACCGGCGAAGAAGACAAGGTCGGGATCCTGATGATTGATGTTGCGCGTGTATCCCTCGCGCAGGCCGCGATCTTTGTTCGAGTTACAGGAAAGCGCCGCAAGAACGATCTCCTCCTTGTCCGCCGGATTCTTGCGGACGACCCCCTCGAAGGACGCTTTCTCGCCATGCAGCAGGCGGTATTTGAAATCCTTCGAGTCGTCCCAATCCGCGATACGAAAGGAGGTTGACCAGCCGAGGTCGTTCACCTTTTGCCGTGCGATCTCCATCCACTTACCGTCCTTCTCGATCACCAGCCGCACCTCGCGGGTTTCCTTCGGGTAGAGCGGATAGAGCTGCGCAGTGAGCTTGAGCACGCGGTCGTGGACGCTGTAAATGCCGAAGCAGACTACCTGATCTCGCGGCACCTTGAGATCGATGATCTCGCTGGCCGGGCGTTTCCACCAATCGTTCACGCAAAGCGAGTCCTCGCCCTTTTCGAAGGGAGCTTTCACCGGCGGCTTGCCATGCTCGGCGGAAAATACAGCTGTGAAGGATGTGACCAGTGCAAAAAGGGATTGGATAAGGTTTTTCAAGGTTGTTTGATTTATCATAGACGCGGAACGATCGCCGCAAGGGAAAAATCCCAGCAGATTACCTCCAGCAAGAATTGCCGCAGGGCTCCGTATTGAGTGACGGATACACCTGCTCCGCTGCAGCAAGACCATGAAACCCATTCTCTCTCATACTAACAGCCTACTGCTGTGTGGCTGCCACCAAAAAGCCCAATGTCATCTTTATCATCTCGGACGACCAGAGCTACGAGACGATCCGCGCCAGTCCCCCAAGGGATACGTGGACCGCTACCCGCTCGACCGCATCAAGATTCCGGAAAATTTCCTCCCCAAGTATCCCCAGAGGGAAGAGATCGGTGCAGGCAAGGGCTTGCGTGATGAAAAGCTCGCCCCCTTTCCACGCGACGAACACGCCGTAAAGGTGAACCGCCAGGAATACTACGCCATCATCACCCACATGGACGCGCAGATCGGGCGCATCCTCGATGCCCTCGAGAAATCCGGCAAAGCCGATAACACCTGGATCTTCTTCACCTCCGACCTCGCCGATGCCAACCGCGAAGGCATCGAGTTCCAGAGCGTCCTCCCCCTCCTCGCCGGCGAAAAAGGCGGCCTCGACGCCGTTTACGCAGCCTACATGGACACCCAGCGCGCCGTGATCCACGACGGCTGGAAACTCATCCTCTACCCGCAGGCAAAAATCGCGAAACTTTTCAACCTCACCGAAGACCCGCAGGAAACAAAGGACCTAGCGGCCGACCCCGCCTTGGCCGGTCGCAAGAAAACCCTCTTCGCCCAATTCCTTAAACTCCAGAAACGATACAACGATAAGCTCGTGCTCGATGAGTTTTTCTCCGAGCTGAAATAGCTGAAATGCAACGTGAAGCCGTAACCGACGCTCGATCCTTACCCTGCCGTTAGAAACGGAAATAAACTGGGTGATACCTATGCGGGCCTACTGGCTTTGATTCTTCTCGGCTCTCTCCACCTTCCAACCACCACTGCCACGCCCCCCCAACACAAGCTCCCGAATTTATGCTACGATCCCTTATCGCCGCCACCGTTTCCCTCATCCTCCCGCTGGACGCCGCCAAACAGCCCAACATCGTATTCGTCCTTTTCGACGACATGGGATACGGGGAGCCGAAGTGCTACCGAGAGGACACGAAGCTCAAGACCCCGAACATCGACCGGCTTGCCGCCGAAGGCATGCGTTTCACCGACGCCCACTCCGCAGCCTCCGTCTGCACGCCCACGCGCTACGGCCTGCTGACCGGACGCTATCCGTGGCGCATCGGCCAATACGGGGTGCTGGAGACCTACAATCCGCCCATTATCCCGAAATCACGGCTCACCGTCGCCTCTTTACTCAAAAACAACGGCTACGACACCGCCTGCATCGGCAAATGGCACCTAGGATTGGAATGGGACGACATCAGGAAAGCCAAGGGCAAAATCCCCATCGGCTCACGCGTTCTCAGCGGCCCGAACCAGCTTGGATTCTGTTACTTCTACGGCTTCACCCATGCCCGCAACATCGGCACCATCATCGAGCAGGATCAGGTGGTGGAAAATGTCGCGGAAGTGGAGAACCAGCCGCGCATGATCGCCAAGGCCGTCGAATGGATCGAGGATCGCAAGGACGACCGGCCCTTTTTCCTCTACTTCCCCATGTGCCCGCCTCACACACCCGTCGTCCCGGCGCCCGAATTCGCCGGCAAGAGCGGAGCCGAGGATCAGGTGAATAACGATCCCAAATACGGCGATTGGGTCTATCAGGGCGACCACATGCTCGGTCGGATCCTCGACGCACTGGAACGCAAGGGCCTCGCCGCGAACACGCTCGTCATCGCCACCGCAGACAACGGTGCTGAGGGTCGCGCCTACCCGCCGCTTCGCGACTCAAAAAGGAGCATTACCGAAGGAGGGCATCGCGTTCCTTTCCTCGCCCGCTGGCCCGGAAAAATCAAGCCGGGTTCGGTATCCGAACAGACCATCTGCCTGAACGACCTGCTCGCCACCGCCGCCGGCCTCGTCGGCGCGGAACTTCCTCACAACGCCGGCGAGGACAGCGTGAATATCCTGCCCGCCATGCTCGGAACCGCAGAGGAGCCCTTGCGCGGGGCGACCGTTCATCAGGCACCGAACCGCGACCTTGCCATCCGCGCGGGATCATGGAAGCTCATTTTTAGAAACAGCGGTGAACGCGAACTATTCAATCTTAAATCGGACATCGGCGAAACCGCGAACCTCGCCGATGCGAACCCGGAAGTCTTGCAACGCCTCACCGACCTCATGAACAAGGTCATCACCGATGGCCGCAGCACCGCAGGTACGCCGCAGCAAAACGATTCCCATGTGAGCCTTGGAAAAGCGGCCACCGTAAAACCGAACAATGAAAGCAAAGACAACTGAATCCCATGAAACGACCTCTTGTAGCGC
>CAMCXJ010000027.1 GCA_945883455.1 Prosthecobacter debontii | reverse complement strand
GTTCCGCGCCTGCTCCAGCTCCTTCGCAACCCCGGCGACAAAAATCTCGGAATACAACACTCCCAGCCGCTCAAACAATTCCGCGTCGCTCAATCCTCCCTCTCGCATCGGCGGAACCTCCAGCAGAATGTGAACATGGTTGCACATCACGCAATACGTGAGAACCCGGCAACCGCTGAAGCGCTCCATCATCCGCATCAAGGTGCGGAACCGCTCTTTCTCTTCCACGCCAAAGGCAAATCGACGCTCCACCACCCTCGTTACAAGGTGATACAGCGCAGGTTTTTCCGTGGATTGCCTCCAAGGTGCCAGGAAACGGGATTGCCTCATGCCCCATACCTACACGCTCGAAACCAGATGGCGAGGATTTTTCGCAGTAAGGTGCGTCCCTTTATCATTGAAATCTGGACTTCGCGGGCCATTCGCTTCTGCCTGGCCACGAAGTGCAGCAGGCCCTCAAAGGTAGATGCCCTGCGGTTTCATGCTCGTTTGATGGAGTTTCGCAGCCGAAGCAGCGTAGGTTCGTTGCAATAGGGGCAGTAAAACTGATTTTTGAAAATAATGGCCAGGGCCACGCGGGTGCGGTGGCTACCGAATGCGGCTTTTGCTTGGCGGTGTCGGGAACAGGCTTTGTCGGCAAGTATGGGTGTGTGACAGAGCGGGCATCTCGCCTTGCTCGCGACCATCCATTGGAGAATTGCCATAAAACCACCCGAAATTCCCGCACCGGCACCAACGTATGTTAGATATGGATCATAAACGCAGAGTCCTCCCAGTATGAGGACAGGGGCGGCGGATAGTAGGCAAAATCGCGCGCACCACATTACGGCGGCGAAGCGAAGTCGGTAAATTAGGTTGATTGATCGCGGACGGTGCATGTTTCTAACAGGAGATGCCCGGGGGGCTGAAATGGTGGTGGTAAGGGTAAGATCGTTCGAGAAGTATGGATAGGAGCGCTCACTCGTCCCTAACCTTGCGAAGCGGAATTCGGTTCGTCTGGGTCAGAAACTGGGCACGACGACAGTGCATTTCCGGAAACGGAGGCGGGTTTCTGAAGGGCTCTCGCCAAACAATCCGCGATATTGAACGGAAAATCTGCCGAGCTCAGAGAACCCGAGTCGCATAGCGATGTCAGTGACGCTGAATTCCCTCGGATCGGTATTCAGCAACATCTGGTAAGCTTGGCTCAGTCTGCGCTTTTGGAAAAATTGGTATGGAGGCATTCCCATGATCTTGATGAAGGCTTTATGGAGAGTCCTGGGGTTGACGTTGAGCACCATGCAGAGGTCGGAGATGCAAACGGGTCCGCTGATGCTGCGAGCCAATTCCAATGCGCGACTCACCGTGATGGCTGCGGGGCCCCGGTCCAAATCGTGTTCACCCCCGTCAAGCACTGGCAGAATGGAGTCAAAAATCACCTTCTCAAACTGATCTGCGCTGATGTTCAAATTGCCCTGGCGTGCGGCATTCAGCATCGGAATGAATATCTCCCGGATGCTCTGGATGTCATGGTGGTTCGATTGAAGGGTTTTTTTTCTCCTGCCCAGCAAGAGAGCCTTGAGGGACGCCTCCGACAGTGATAGCTGCTCGGCCATTTGCAGCAATTTCGCATAATCTAACAGGAGAATCATCTGCTGATAGCCGCTCTCCATCATGTGATCAAAGGATTCTCCGGTAATGCTCGACGAGATCCTGTTGTCATCGACTGTTTCGCCTAAAAACCTCGCCTCGGCGGTGCGAAGTGGTATTGAAAATCCAAATCGGTTTCCCAGCAACTCGCCCTCTAGGTGGGTGCGAAGTGGATAATTCTCGCGGTAGAGCAGTAAACCCTTCGTGGCGATGAAGTCGACTTGCCCTTGAAAGTCTCCCGACTCCAACTGGACGGCATCGATTTGGAAATAATCCTTCATGCAGCCCGCCAGATCCTCGAATGACTCGCGCCGAACAAAGCCGCTCATGACGGGTTCGCATGGCTTCTCGGGGGGGTGTGTTTCTGAAGGATGTCGCATGAGGGCGTCTTGCTGGCACGCGGGATACGGAGTCTGCCGACAGAATCAAATACGGACTTCCAACCCGCAGGATATGTTCCGTTTTTGCATAGTGCGCTGGATCGTGAGTCGGTATTTTTTTCGAAAGTTTGCTCGCGGCATTTTCCCTGATTCCATGGATGATGGTTATCGCCTGCAAATGATTCAGAATCGCTCCATCATCGTATGAACTGCCCGTTAAATCCATAAGCCTGAGTGAAATGTTTGAAATCATCAAAAATGTCTGTGCCCTCATCGGGGCTGTCAGTCTGGTTGGCTCCACAATTCTTGTGACTGCGTGTGCCATTGGATACCTTAGGTCGAGATGGCATGAGAAATCCCGTTAAACCACATCGAGGTGGTAAGGATGAGCCATTCAGCAAGCTCTTTGGGGTTCTCTCGATCCAAGAAAAAGCGTTGAAAATGGCGACAAGAAGTAGGAATTGTATGATAGTGGATACTGGCTAATTGTGCTTCCAAGGGGGGCTCGATTTCCCTGAAAATTTGCGTTCATCAACGCGCGTATTTGGGTCACACTCCCATCCGCCATGACACAACTCGACCAACTCAAGAAGCTTACCACCGTTGGAAGAAAGGTGCGTCCCTTAATCATTGAGAATCATTGAGGAGATCGAGCGAGGTCTCCTCCCGTCCAGGCTTGCTGCGATCGGTGGCGTGATTGGCGGAGATTGCACGGGATCGCTGGTTCGGAGGAGGGATGCGCCCATCCGCTGAGGCCCCGTGCTTTTCATCACGATCCAAGAACGCGATGAGTGCGATCCCCACTCCCATCCCTACGGCAGAGGCGACGGCATGGCTGATGGGCGTTTTCATGGGAGCGGAGGCGGTCTTTCTTCATTTCGACCAGTTCAGGCCTTTTTCTGTGCGCCACGCGCGGTAGGCCTTGAATTTTTCTTTCTTTGGGAGCCTGCGGCGTTCGGGTTCCTCGTTGAGAAACTGCTCGTAATGCGTGCCCACGGGTATCTCTTCCATGTTACGATTTTCGACCACCTGCGGAGAGTCGATTTTACCTTGCGTCCGTTCGTAATTCTGGGGTTTCGAGAGGCGACTAGTTCGGGAAAGCTTCGCGGAAGACGCGGATATCTTTGAATTCATGATGAGCAAAAGCAACACGATCAACACAAGTGCACCCGTCGCGACAAAGCAGAGGATGACCAAAAGGAGAGGGAATGAGGGACCGATGGAGGACTGGATCATAATAGCGGTTTCTGGGAGTTTACGGTAGAAGCGATCTCCCCGTCGATCAGTTTGGTGCGCAGAATCTGGCCGGATTTCGCAGTTTTTGCGCTGCGGAGGATGGAGCCGTCCTCGTCGAGCGTGATAGAAAAACCACGCCTGAACGCGGACTCCGGCCCCAAGGTGCGGAGCATGTTTTCAAGGCGTTTGAGCTTTTCCGTGTTCCGGGCAATGCCTTGCGTGGCGAGGTTCCCTAGATGCTTCCGCAAGGAACCGAGTTTCTCGATCCGTCTATCTAGGATATTGGCCGGGTGCAGGGCACGGTGACGAATCGCGTATTGTTGCAGCTGCCGCTGGCGACCCAGAAGCGCGGCCTCCGTAGCAGCCGCCAAATCAATCCGGAGGGTGTCGAGGCGCTGCGAGGGCTCACGGAGAAGATGCCGCAGCGAGCGGGAAAGGCGGTTGCGGAGATTCAGCAACGTGCCGCGCAGTTCCGCGCGATCCGGCACGGCGATCTCCGCCGCAGCGCTGGGTGTTGGTGCCCGTAAATCGGCTACGAAATCGGCGATTGTGAAATCAATCTCATGACCGACCGCCGAAATAATCGGGATTTCTGAGGCCGAGATCGCGCGGGCGACGACCTCCTCGTTGAAACACCATAGGTCTTCCAACGAGCCGCCGCCGCGCCCCACGATCAGCAAATCACAGCGCGGATAACCGAAGCGCTCCGGCGCGTTCATCTTCGCGATGGCCTGCGCGATTTCACGCTCTGCACCTTTTCCCTGCACACGGACGGGGAAAAGCACTGGTTGCACCCACGGCGCACGGCGCGTGAGGATATTGAGGATGTCTTGAATCGCCGCGCCCGTCGGCGAGGTGACGATGCCGATGACGCGCGGGAAAACAGGCAGCTCCTTTTTTCGCGAAGCATCGAAAAGCCCCTCGGCATGCAGTTTCCGCTTCAGCGCCTCGAAGCGCGCCTGGAGGTCGCCCAAGCCGAAGCGCTCCGCCTTTTCCACGATGACCTGAAGCTGCCCGCGGGCCTCATAGACCGTAGCCTCCGCGAAAACCCGCACCTTCGCGCCGTTCTCCAGTGCCTCGGAACCCTCCCGGTTGCGGGCATGGAACATCGCGCACTGGATCTGCGAACCCTCGTCTTTCAGCGAGAAATACCAGTGCCCGCTGCCTTGTTTGGTGAGGTTCGAGACCTCGCCCTCGATCCACAGCCGGCCCACTTCCGCCTCCACCGCGCGCTTCATTTTCCTGACGAGCTGCGTCACGGAAAGCGCTTTCACCGGCTTCTTCGGTATGTCGGAAAATAAATCCACGAACGGGACTTTCTGATATCCGCCCGCCCCCGTCCAACACCGAACCGCGCCATCCCCGGAAATTTTTCTCCAAGGAGTCTCGGAGGCGCGAAGCCCTCTCCCTTGAAGTTTGAAATTTAAAAGTTGAATTTTCGCCCCTGAGGGACTCGTTGACATCGTGGGCCGTGCCGGACATTTTCATCCCCGTGAACACGATGACGATTTTACTGGGTGCCACCTTCGCGCTGCTGCTTGCGGCGGTGGTGCTTTCTTTCCAAGGTATGAAAGAGGGGGTAAAAAACGCACCCCAAGACGAGATCGCGCGGCTCCGAGCCCAGCTTGACCAGCTCCGCCTGCAGCAGGATAACCTTGAGTTTGAAAAACAGCGCCAGCAACTCCTCTCGAACTCCACGCCCCAAACAGGCGGCCCGTCTGAGATAGAGAAAATGAAGGCTGAGCTCGCCGCGAAAGAAGCGGAGATGGCAAAGCTCGCCGAGGAAAAAGCCGACGCCCAGAAAAAAGCCGACACCTACCGCGACGAGGCCGGCTTCATCGGTGGTCGTGAACTTGAGAAAAACGACAACGAACTCCGCCGCGCCCGTCTGATCCGCGATGCCCTCCTCATTGGCCGGGTGTCCTCTTTCATCGCGAATCCCGAAGTCGGGGATTTTCTAACCATCGAGGTGGTCATGCCCGAGCAAGTGCAGTCCGGCACTATCCTCGCGATCCGCCGCAACACCGGCATCCTCGGTCGTGTGAAAATTAGCGATGTCACTGCCGAGGGAGCCATCGCCAGCCCCATGCCGGGCTTCGGCCAGGTGCCGCCAAAGGCCGGTGACGAGCTGATCATCCCGCCGCAGCTCTGATAGGGAAAATTTATGCAACAGACTACCGTGGGATTGATATCGCTGGGGTGCGCCAAAAACCTCATCGACTCCGAGGTGATGATCGGCCACCTCGCACAGGCCGGCATGGCACTCACGCCGGATCCGGAACTCGCCGATGTGCTCATCGTCAACACCTGCTCGTTCATCGACATGGCGAAACAGGAATCCATCGACGCCATCTTCGGCGCGGTGAACGAGCGCGGCGAAAACCCGGAGCGCGCGAAGCAAAAAATCATCGTCGCAGGCTGCCTCTCGCAGCGTTTCGCGAAGGATCTCCCTGGTATCATGCCGGAGGTGGACGCCTTTATCGGCCTCGACCAAATCACCAAGGTCGCCCCCATCATCCGCAATCTGCTAGGCCATGACAACGACGCCGAAGTCCAGAAAACAGAGGGTCCCGCCGCGACCAACGACCCCCGCGATTTCGTCACATTGAAGCCGAAATACGTCCCGGACTACACCACCCCGCGCTTCCGCCTCACGCCGGATCATTACGCCTACGTGAAAATCGCCGAGGGCTGCAACCACACCTGCACCTTCTGTATCATTCCGAAAATCCGCGGAACGCACCGCTCCCGCACCCAGGAATCCGTCCTCCGCGAGGTCGAGGCGCTGGTGAAATCCGGCGTGAAAGAGATCAACCTCATTTCCCAGGACACCACCTACTTCGGCATGGATCAGTGGGAAGGCCAGCGCCCCAACCCCAGCTCGCCGGTCGATTCCTCGAAGGGAAACTCTCTCTGCACCCTCCTCCGCGAGATCAACAAAATCGAAGGCGATTTCTGGGTGCGCCTGCTCTACACCCACCCCGCCCATTGGTCGGACGAGTTGATCGAAACGATCGCCCAGTGCGATAAGGTCGCGAAATACGTGGACATCCCGCTCCAGCACATTTCCGACAGGATGCTCACCGCCATGAAACGCGTGACCTCCGGCGATTACATCCGCGATCTCCTGCGCCGCATGCGCGCGGGCATCCCCGGCCTCGGCATCCGTACTACGTTCATAGTAGGTTTCCCCGGCGAGACGGAGGAGGATTTCCAGGAACTGCTGGATTTCATCGAGGAATTCCGCTTCGAGCGCGCTGGCGTTTTCCAATACTCCAAGGAAGAAGGCACCCGCGCCGTGAAGCTCGACGGCCACCTCCACCACATGACCCGCAAAGGCCGCTGGTCGCGCTCCATGTCCGCCCTCCAGAAAATCGCCTCGGAAACGAATCAAGCGCAGGTCGGCAAGAAAGTCCGCGTCCTCGTCGAGCAGAAAGGCGTAGGCCGCACCCAATGGGACGCCCCCGAAATCGACGGCTCCGTGATGGTCGATGAGAAACTCCCCGTCGGCTCCTTCGCGGAAGTCACCATCGGCGACTGGCGCGGGTATGATCTCGTCGCGGCGCGGTGATATGGAGAAGGGTTTTGCAAACCCTTTTTCCCACCCAACCCTCCATGCCCTTCTACGCCCACACCTCCAAACTCCCGGACGGTACAATCGCTCCCCAAAGCGAGTTTGCCAAGGGCTTTGGGATGTGGCATAAGACTCACATGAATGCCACGCTCAGTCTCCGCATGGATGCCGCAGCCGCCGTGCTTGCCGAACGTGACTCACTGGCCGAACGCGCGCTCCCGCGATGAGTGCTTTCCTCGATAGCTCGGTGATTTACACCTTGAATATGGACGACTTCCAGCATCTGCGTCGCGGTGATGACCCGGAAGTTCAACACCCATAGTCTCGGGAAATGCCACCCAATTAGGATGCCTGAATTTATCGGCGTTTGGGATTCACGAGCGGCCAATCGGGATGATCGGTGCGCGCGGATTTCAGAATGGATTCGGCTTTGGCGACGATGTCAGGTTTTTCACGGGCGAGGTTTCTGGTTTCGCCGGCATCGGTTTTCAGGTCGTAGATTTCGATGGGCTGTGCGGCTCCGTTGCGCACGGCTTTCCAATCCCCCCAGCGCGCGGCCTGGATCGGTTTCCCTTCATGGAGTTCCCAGTAGTAATAGTCGCGTTGGGGAGCGGGGCCGCCCTTGAATTTCGCGAGACTGGCAGGGCGTGCTTCGAGCGCGGCGTGGATGCCGTGGTGGGAAACGAAGGCGAAGAAGGGCTTTCCGGCGGCCTTGGATTTCTCCATGAAATCGCCGGCGGCAGCGGTGATCGAAAAGATGCCCTTGGGATCCTCCGGACGATCGAGGCGTGTGTTCGGGCTGCCTTTCTGCGAGTCGAAGACGACCTCGAAGCCCTGCTCGCCGGGAGCCGCGCCGTCCTTGCCGTCGAGGTGCCACTTGCCGAAGATCCCGGTCGCGTAGCCCGCGGACTGGAGGGCGTCGGCGAGGGTGACATTGTCCGGGGCGAGGCCGGATTTGTTAGGGATGGGGATCAGCCGCTGGAATTGCCGCGGCCCGCGGTCGGTGCTGCCCACCGCGAACACGTGGTGGCGCGGCGTGTAGGTGCCGGAAAGCAGCGAGGCACGGCTGGGTGCGCAATTTCCGGCCGCCGCGTAGCCATGGTGAAAGAGCATTCCTTCCCGCGCCATCCGGTCGATGTAGGGGGTCTCGTGGTAGTCGCTGCCGTTGTAGCCGACGTCTTTCCAGCCGAGGTCATCGGCGTAGACCAAGACGAGATTCGGCGGAGGCAGCAGCGGCTAGGAGGATAAGAAAGGCGGATTTCATGGCATCGGCAAGGCGGCGGGCAGCCCGGTCGTCGAGGATAAGGAGTGTGCTGGCGCGGTGGTTCCAAGCGAGGGTGATCGCGGCTGCTTCACCGGCTCCAAGCGAAGAGGTTTCCAGTAAGATTTCAGCGGGATCTGGAACAAGATCGAGCCATATCGGTTCGGATGCGATCCAATCGCGCAGTTTTTATTCCTCATTATGAGTCCGATTTCCTGCGCCTATTCGGCGAGGAAGCGGTGGACCATAGTGTGGGAGTAGGTCTCGCCGGGACGCAGCACTGCGGACGGAAAGTCCGGGTGGTTGGGCGCGTCGGGGAAATTTTCGGTTTCGAGGCAGAGAGCGGTGCGGTGGGCGTATTTCACGCCGCCCTTACCGGCCACGGTGCCGTCGAGGAAGTTGCCGCCGTAGAACTGGATGGCGGGTTGGTTGGTGTGGATTTCCATGACCCGGCCGCTGTCCGGTTCCTTGAGGCGCGCGGCGAGGCGGAGGCCGTCGGCTTTACGCAGCACCCAGGCGTGGTCGTAGCCGCCTCCGAATTTCAACGCTTCGAAATCAGCTTCGACGCGCTCTCCGATGGCGGTGGGCTTGGTGAAATCCATCGGGGTGCCCGCCACCGGGGCAATCTCGCCCGTGGGAATGAGTCCGGCGTTGGTCGGCAGATAGTGATCGGCGGCGAGCTGCAACTGGTGCCGGTTGATCGGGGACTGCGGATTACCGCTGAGGTTCCAATAGCTGTGGTGGGCGAGGTTGATGACGGTAGCGGCATCGGTGGTGGCCTCTGCCTTCCAGATCAGTTCGTTATCATCGTTCAGCTCGTAGCTGACCTTGACGGTGAGGTTGCCCGGGTATCCCTCTTCGCCGTCCTTGGAGAGGTAGGTGAGTTCCACGCCCGTGCCGGTGGCGGTGCCGGTCCATAGCACCTTGTCAAAGCCGGTGACGCCGCCATGGAGGTGGCAAGGAATGCCGCCGGGATCGTTGTTGGTGGCGAGGCTGTATCCCTTGCTATCGAGGGTGAATTTGCCGTGGGCGATGCGGTTGGCGTAGCGGCCGACGGTGGCGCCGAAATACGAGGTGTTGGTCAGCCAGCCGTCGAACGTGTCGTAGCCGTGGGTCACGTCGGCCAGCTTGCCGTCGCGGTCGGGGACTTCCATCGAGACGAGGATGGCGCCGTATTCGGTGACGCGAGCACGCAGCCCGTTGGCGTTGGTCAGGGTGAAAATTGCCACCTCGCGTCCGTCGGGCATCTTGCCGTAGACCTCGCGGCCGACGCCTCCAGCGGCGGTTTCGCCGGAGTCAGCGGGTTTCCCGCATGATGAGAAAGTGAATGCGGCGAGCGGTGCTAGCAGAAGGATGGATACATGGGGTTTCATGGTGGATTCGGGATGTTGGTTAGCAGTTACACATTCACTGCCGGTGCGGAACGAGAGATACAGCTAGAGCCCGCGGACCAGAAGCAGATTCAGCAGAAAAACCGCGATTACTTTATGTCCGTGCGTGTGTGCGGCTGGTAGATTCGGTTCGCGTGGAATTCCTGTTAACGAAGTTGCGGCTTGGAAAATAAGAAGCTCCACGGATACTCCCAAACGAGATGAGTTTTGCGGAGCGAAGGGTTTCTAACAACGGCGGAATGATGGCGCAACTGACGCCGGTCGTGAAAGGTCTGCTGATCCTAAACCTCGGAATCTACTTCGCCGATATGCTGGTTTTCGAGTTCACAATCCGCGAGCGCTTCGCCTTCGCGATCCAGTCTGCGCTGTTCAACTTCGCCGTATGGGAATTCATCACCTTCCAGTTCATCCACGGCAGCGTCGGCCACGTGCTTTTTAACTGCATCGGACTGTTTTTCTTCGGCCCTTGGATGGAGCGCTGGTGGGGGCCGAAGCGCTTCCTTTTCTTCTACCTCATCTGCGGCGCGGGCGGTGCCATTCTTTACACGGTTCTGCAACTTGCGGGCGTATTGCCGGGCAGTAATTTGCAAACCGGTTTGGTCGGCGCATCGGCGGGGATCTACGGCATTCTGGTCGGTGTGGCGATCATCGCACCAGCCATGCGCGTTGCATTACTTTTCCCGCCCATCACATTGACCATGCGCCAGTTTGCCCTCGCGCTTCTTGCCATTTCAGTGGGTGCCATCGTTCTGAAAATCGGTGGTAACGAAGGTGGCGAGGCCGGCCACCTTGGCGGCGCGATCATGGGTTTTGTCCTGATGAAAACCCACGGCTGGACAGGCTGGGTGCGCGGTAAGATCAGCTCCCCTCGCGGCCGACCCGCTTCCGATTTCACTCCGAAAATCCGCCCGCGCACGATGATCGATCTTCATGGGCAATCGCAAGTGGACGCGATTCTTGAGAAAATTTCACGTGACGGCTTTCAGAGCCTGACGGATGAGGAGCGCGATGTGCTCCACCGCGCGGCAAAGAAAGGCGAGAAACAAAACTTATGACAGACGAGGAAATGATCAGCGGAAACGGTGTGCCGGAACTCGAACGGTTGCGCGCCATCATGCACCGCCTGCGTGCACCGGGCGGCTGCCCGTGGGACGCTGAGCAGACCCACGAGTCGATCGTGCCGAACCTCATCGAGGAGGCCTACGAAACGGTGGACGCCATCCAGCGCGGCGACGATACCGACATCCGCGAGGAACTCGGCGACCTCCTGCTCCAGGTGGTTTTCCACAGCGAGATCGCACAGGAAACCGGTCGCTTCGATCTCGATGCGGTGGCGAAAGGGATTTCTGACAAGCTCATCCGCCGCCATCCGCACGTCTTCGGCGAGGCGGTAGCGGGCGATCCCGATGCGGTGCTGAAACAATGGGACGCGATCAAGCGCGGCGAGAAAGGCGAGGAGGATGTCCCCTACCTCCACGGCACCGGCAAAGGCCTGCCCGCCCTCATACGTGCTGCGAAGCTCCTGAAAAAGGCCGCCAAGGTCGGCTTCGAATGGCCGCAGGAAACCAGCGTGATTTCCAAGATCCGTGAGGAGCTGTTAGAACTTCAATCCGCTATCGACGAACAGGACATGCCCGCCGTCGAGGAGGAGCTGGGCGACCTGCTTTTCTCCGTCGTGAACCTCTCCCGTTTCCGCAAGATCGACCCCGAAGTCCTCATGGCCCGCGCCAATGCCAAGTTCGAGAAACGCTTCGGGGAGATGGAGAAAGCCCTCAAGGCCGCCGGAAAAACCCTCGAAGCCGCCACGCTCGATGAAATGGAGGATGCATGGATCGCCGCGAAGTTGCGGGGGTTTTGAGAAAAGCTACGGGCTTTTGCATACCGGTAGGGCTGATCCGGCTCGGTCGGCCCTGATCAAAAACGGAGGAGCTGTAATCCCGGAATGGTAGTGAAACCGTGGTGAGGTTGGCTTTTGTTTCGAGATCTCACTCCCGTCCGATTGAGCGGTGCGTTTGATTCAGGAAAGGGGCCGACCGAGCCGGATCAGCCCTACCGGAAATCAGGAAACCTGTTTCTCCTCGGCTCGGAGTTCCACCGAACCACGCTCCCCCACTTTCCGCACCGGCAGATACCCCAGCCCCATGATCACGAGCTGCGAGACGATGAAGGCGGAGAGCCAGAAGAACGCGGCGTCGGTGAAGCCGTAAGAATGGAGGCCGATGCCGAGCATGTTGGTGCCGAACCATGACCACGAGGTGATGATGTTTCCAAAGACCGCCATGACCATCATGCCGCGCTCCTTGACCATGCCGCCCCAGCGGGCGTGGAGAATGATCGCGTTCCAGATTACGATGAGCAGTGCGCCGTTTTCCTTGGGATCCCAGCCCCAGAACCGGCCCCACGATTGGTCCGCCCAGATGCCGCCGAGCACGGTGCCGACGAAGCTGGTGAGCGTCGCAAAACAGATGAGCCCATAGACCATGCCGCGCAAAGAGGTGGCGGTGACGACGGGGATTTCGCCGAAGGCGCGGCGGATGATATAAAAGATCGCGATACAACCCGCGAGGAAACAAGCCGAGTAGCCGAGCGTGATGATGACGACATGGGTGGCGAGCCAGAAATTCGTATCGAGCACGGCGCGCATCATTTCGAGGGTGTCGCCGGAAAGGGAAAGATGGTGCGCGACGACAAGGGTAGCGAAGCCAACGACTGCCGCAACCGCCGTGCCGATTGCGTTGCTGTGAAAAATCTCCAGCGCCGCGCTGAGGACGATGACACCCCAGCCGATGAAGATGGCGGAGGAGTAGAGGTTCGTAACCGGCGGCCTGCCTTCGAGAACCATGCGGGTAATGAGCCCGGCGGTGTGTAGCGCGAAGCCGATCAGCAAAATGCGGAATGCGGCGACCCGAGCGATGGAGCCAACCTTCAGCCATGAAAACGCCGCGCACAAAAAGGCCGCAACGTAGAGCGCCATGGCTTGGTAAAATGGCGCGATGCGATTGAAGAGCGTTTCCGCCGAGCTTTTTCCGGCGGCATCGGAGCGGTTTTCGGCAAGCCATTTCCGGTAATCCTCGATGGCGGAGTTGAAGGCGGTGCTGTCGCCCGCGCGGTAGGAATCACCGAGGCGGGCGTAGGCGAGCGCGGCGGGGTGGAGCTGGCCAGTGTCTGCGGAGTCGATCACGGAATCGGGCAGTTTGCGCCAGCCGTCATCGCCTTTTCCGGAGGGCGTGGTGAACACCTCGCTGAAGGGCGCCCACGCGAGCATCTCGCGCATGCGGGCGGACGCATCGTCGATGAGCGGCTGGTCTTTCGGCGCATCCTTGTTGTCGGCGGCGGCCAGCGCGGCAGTGACTTTCTCAAGGAATAGACCGAACTCCGTTTCCATCTTCTCCTTGGATGGCAGGGCGAGCGCGTGCTTGAGTTGGTTGTAGGAAAAAAGATTCCGCGTGAGCCGCATCAGGGCTTTCTCGTAAGCGCTGCGCGCCTGCGCATCGATCTTCTCGATGCGGGCGGCCTCCTTCTGCAGCGCCGGGAAGGCGGGCTTGAGCTGGTCGAAGGGATAGCTCTTCTCCTTGCCGCGCGTAAGGCCTGTCAACCCGAGCAAATCATCGTGGTGGATCAGGAAAATGTTCCGTGTGTCGGCGAGCGCGGGCTTGAAGGCGAGCTCCGCAAGCCATTCGGCAGGAGTAGCAGGTGCGCCTTCACCGGGGACTTTTTGCTTCGCGTGTATCGCCAGCAGCGTGTTGCGCGCCAGCGAGTCCAGCGGCTGCACCCGTCCGTTCGAGACCACCGGCAGCGTCCCGAAGCCTTGGAAATCGAAACCCTCCGAAGGACGCGACGCCCGGAACATATTCGAGGCGATGTAAACGAGGCAGACCGCAGGCAGCAGCCAGGCGAGATGTTTGGTGAGAAAGTGGGTCATACGACTTGCGGCTTCCGTGGTTCTGAGCGTAGGCAGGGTGGATACGAGGTTTCCGGCCGTGGCGGTGTGTGACAAGATCTTTTCCCGGGGATTCCTGCGGGTCTGCGTTCAAGCGCGAACCTGCATGCCTGAGGGCGGCATTTGGGAAACCTATCGGAAGCCTTGGTTCACCATTCAGCCTCCGAGATTTACCAGTCCTGTTGCTTGGGCGAGATACCGTTCGCGCATAGCCTCCACACTGTAGAATTGTTTCGCCGCGCGGCGCCCCCTCGCGCCCAAGGATGGGAGGGCGGTGTGGTTCTGCATGAGATCATACCAGGCTTGGGCTAGGGCGACCGGATCGCCGGGCGGGACGAGCACGCCGCCACCGCTGTTCTCGATGATTTCGGGAAACGAAGAGCAGGCGGGTTGGACGACGGGCACACCGCTGGCCATGGCTTCGATCAGGTAGAGGCCGAAGGCTTCCGGATAGGCGGCGGGGACGGAGAAGAGGGTCAGCGAGGAGAGCATGGCGGCTTTTTCCTCGCGGGAAATGTTGGGTGACCAGGTGACCTGATCGGCGAGTCCGGCGGCTTCGAGTTGTTGTTTGAGGGAGGAAACCAAGGCTTCGTCGCCGGCGGTGCAGGCTCCTGCGATGTGGAGGCGGGCGTCGGGATGATGGAGGTTTTTCCGCAGATGAATGAAGGCGGATACAAGAAGCCCGACGCCTTTTTCCCGGATCATGCGGGCGAGGTAGCCGATGACGGGAGGCGAGGCTGGATTGGGCGGGAGGTAGCCTTCGAGGTCGATGCCGTTGGGCATGATCTCGATGCGGAGATCGGGCGCATCGAGGCGCTGGCGCATGAGGTCGGCATAAAATTGGCTGGGTGCGAGCAGCCGATCCGCGTCCTTGAGGCGGTCGCGCAGCTCGGCCCAGCATTCGGTTTTGAACGGTTCGGGAAGGCCGTCGAGGAAGCTGTCCTCGCCTTGGAAGGAGCAGATGATTTTCACGCCGAGGCGCTGCTTGAGCTGGCGGATCATGCCGGCCTGGAGGGCGGTGCCGAGGCAGAGGACGTCGGGCTTTTCGGTGGCGAGCCAGTCGATGAGTTTATCGAGTTCCTTGCCAAAGTGGCTGCCTTCGATGCGGAGCATGGCCAGCGCCATCGCGCCGTGGAGGCGGGCGGAGGTCATGTGGCTGCGCTTGGCGGCGAAGCAGAGGAGCTTGGAGTTGTTCAGGAAATCATCGAGCCAGCGGGGCGTGTGCCGGAACAGGGAAAGGTTTTGCTGGAGATAGACATTGATGCCGCCGAAAAAAATCGGGTTTTCTTCCTGTGGTAAAATTTCCTCATCGAGCTGAAGCGGAAGATACATCGGCAACAGGGACACCCGGTGTCCGGCGGCGAGAAGCGACTTCGCGAGCGCGTTGTCACGCATGCAGGCCCCACAATAGTAGGAGCCGGTTCCGGGAGTGAGGAAGGCGAAGTTCATTTCGGAGACTCAAGACTTCAAGACACAAGACGCAAGACTAGAACCTACGGGCTGGATTCCTCTATTCGGGAGAAACCTGTCCGAATACAAAAAAAGAGAACCCACGGAGGGGGCACACTACTTTTTCAGACCGCCACAGGAACACGTCCGTAGTCGAGCGGCTCGGGGAGTTTCGCGAAATCGGCGATGGCGCGGGCGAGGTCGGTGTAGTCCTGGCCTTCGACGTTGCCGATGAGGACGTCGGTGAGTTTCGGGCGGAGGTCGGGGTATTTGCGGATGAGTTTGGCGAAGCTGAAGTCCTTGTCGTAAAAGGCGTAAACGATGCGGCGCATGGTCTCGATGTGGCCGCAGAGTGTTTCTCCATAATGGGCGAAGGCGGCGGCGGAGGTATCGCCTTTTTCGAGGGCGGCGTGGGCGGCATCCGCAGCCATTTCACCGGACTTCAGCGCGAGGAAAACACCGGAGGAGAAAACGGGATCGAGGAAAGCGAAGGCGTCGCCGACGAGGACGAGGCCGTCGTTGGCGCAGTGTTCGGCGCGATAGGAATATTCGCCGGTGACCCAGTATTCGCCGAACTGGTTGCCGACGGAGAGGTGTTCCTTGATCCACGCATTGTTCTCGATTTCGCGGGCGTAGATTTCGGCGGGATCGCGGGTTTCGCCGGGTTTGAAAAGGTAGTCGCGCTCGGCGACGATGCCGGAGCTGACGATGCCGTTGCGCAGTGGGATGTTCCAGAACCAGCCGCCGCCGGGGAGGTAAGCGATGGTGGTCGCGCCCTCCTCAAGGCCGGTGTCGCGTTTCGCGTCCTGAAAGAGGGTCCAGATGGAAACCTTGTTGAGCTGCGGATCGCGGTGGCGGGTGCCATGTTTCCGCTGATAGAGCGCGTCGCGGCCGGTGCAATCGAGGGTGATGGGCGCGGTGGCTTCGAAGGGATCCTCATCGCCGGTACGGGCGCGGATGCCGGTGATGCGGTCGCCACTTTTTATGAAGTCGAGGGCGGTGGTATTTTCTCGGACTTCGACGCCCTTGGAGCGGGCGTTGTCGAGGAGCATGAGATCGAAATCCTGGCGCTCGACCTGCCAGGTGGTCGCGGCGGGATGATCGAAGTGCTGGAAAAAGTAGAATGGGGCGGAGACTTTCCCGTCGGTGGTAGCGAACTGGACGCTGTGTTTGCGGGTGAAACCGATCTCCTCCATGCGGTCGAGGACACCGAGGCGGTTCAGAGTGAACCAGCAGAACGGCATGAGGGACTCGCCGACGTGGTAGCGGGGAAAGGTCGTCTTCTCTACGAGTAGGACGCGGTGACCTTTCTCGGCAAGGAGGGTGGCGGAGGTGGTGCCGGCGGGACCGCCGCCGATGATGATGGCATCGTATTGCATTGGAGATTGAGTATTGAGCATTTCAGTGAGGAAGGATTTCGAGGATGCGTGCGAAAATGTGGGCATTTTTTCCAACTAGGTAATTGTAGCGTCCAAATAGGATTTTTCCAGAGGAAGAATGTGGGAAAATGGAATCGAGCACTTGGGCTGGCACGGTGAAGTAGCCTTGGGGTTGGCTGCGGAAGGGGAGTCCGGAGGTGGTGAGGATGGCGCCGAGGGGGGTGTCTCCGGCGAGGATGCGGGGGCGGAGTTCGGGCGGGAAAGAGTCGAGGAGGATTTCGATGAGGCCGTATTCGACAAGCTTGCCGGTGGTGGTGGCGTGGAGGGTGACTTCGCGGAGGTAGATTGGATCGTTAAGCTGGGAATGAAGGACGGTGAGTGAGATGGAGTCGCCATGGAAGGCGGCGAGTTCCGAGGTCATATCGTGATCGTGAACGAGGAGCTTTTGGTAGGGCTGCGGGACTTCGTTCGCCGGTATCCAAGACAGCGGCACCGTCCCAAGGTGGGAGGTGGCGAGGAGGGGCGCTAGGCTGGGTACCGGCATGAGTGAAGAGATTGATGAATGCTGATTTTGGATTTTTGATCTGTTCAGACGATTTTGTCGGTGTGGTGGTGGGGGAGGAAGAAGTCGTGGAGGAGGTTATCGACGCAGAGGAGGCCGTCGCGGGTGAGGAGGATGGCGGAGTCTTCGATGGTGAGGAGGCCTTCGGATTGGATCTGGGCGAGCGGGGCGGCGAAGCGTTCGAGGATGTGGATGCCGAATTTACTTTGGAAATAGTCGGCTTTCACGCGGCCGAGTTTCATCTGGAGGATGAACTCGCGGATCATGCGTTCCTCCTCGGTGGTTTTGAGGGCGCGCTTTATCGGCATGCGACCGGCAGAGATCGCCGCGTCGTAGTCGTCGATTTCCGTGAGGTTCTGGTAGTGGACGCCTTTGGCATGGGAGAACGAGGCCACGCCGAGGCCTAACAGATCGGCACCGCCCCAGAGGGAATCGCGGTAGATGAACTTGGTGCTTTCGGGGTTTTTCACGGCGGTGTAGCCGGAGGAGATGGTGTAGCCGTTGGCTTCGAGCTCGGCGAAGGCTTCCTTGACCCAGCGGCGTTTGGTTTCCCAATCAGCGATGGGCGCGACGAGGCTGCCGCTGGCTTTCATGTCCTTGTAGATGCCGGTGTTATACGGCACTTCCATCTGATAAATCGTGACGGAATCAGGGGCGAGTTCGAGGGTCTTGGCGATGTTGTTCTGCCAGTTTTCCTCGGTCTCCTCCAGCATCCCGGCGATGAGGTCGATGTTCACTTGGTCGAAATTTTCGGCGCGG
>CAMCXJ010000026.1 GCA_945883455.1 Prosthecobacter debontii | reverse complement strand
TGGGAAATGCATCGACAAGTTGGATCCGAAAAAACCTTAACACCGTCCTTCGCAAAGCCGACACACTGATCGTTGCGACCCATGTCCCGGCATTCCGGACGTCGGCTCACTACAACGGCGAACCATGCGGCCCACTCCACACTCCCCATTACGTAAATGCGACACTGGGTGGTTTGTTGATCGGATCAGCCCGACACAACCTTCAAAAACAGTTCACCATTCTTTCCGGGCACACGCATTCCGAATTTCGGGAACACATTCTAACAAATTTAGAATCACGCGTCGCCGGTGCCCAGCGTGGCAAGCCTCGCATCCAAAGTATCCTTCCTGTTTAGCGCCACATGTCGTCACACGACGAATCTTTCGATTCCCCGGTGCTCAACCTCCGCAGTTCTGGGGACATGAAACCAAAGCATAAAACACACACAAATCGTCATTCTCATCCTAGTTCTTCCAAAAAAGCGAAAGGAGTGGATTTTGAATCCTTGGCATCTCAACTCAACCAGCTTGCAAAGGGTAAATTGCCCGATGGTTGCCTCGACGGAGTTTTGCGGGGGCAAGAACCGGAAATCCGACAAGATGCGATCCTACTCGCATTACGGTGGTTCGGGAAATGCACTAACAAAGAAGAATGGATTCCCGCAGCATCCATCGCCTACGCCCTGCGCTTCATGAAGCGGCGATACGCCCGCCGCCTTTCCAAGCGTCCGGATCATGTTCAGATGGACGAGGAACTCACTCCTGTCAGTCTGATCCTCGCTAATCCAGATACCCACCCGCTGAGTGGCAGGCCCCATGCAACCCACATGGCCATCCAAGCCATCCATCAAGCCACCCAGCGCGGCAGCATCTCCACCTCCAACGCCGCCATCGTTCTGATGGTCCTTCAAGATGGTCATGCGGTGAGCACCATCGCCCAGAAGCTGAACCTGACCACAGGTGGCATCCACTACCACATCAACCAAGTCCGTGCTGCCCTGCCCACGATTATCGCTAACATCGAGGAGCCTGGCTTCTGTTCGAAATCCAATGTTTCCGAGGAGCATCTTTGGCAGTTCTAACATGGTCTTCGAATCGGAGTAGCGAAGCGTCTCCAACGCATTGCCAGAGCGTAAAAAAATCCCACAAGCCGCATCCGAGACGTATCCTTTTCTCAGAAATGAAACTTTTGGATGCGGCTGTAGATCGCAACCAGAGACCGCAAAATCTCCCAACCCGGCACGGCAGCGAACATCTCACCAAGTAACCAAGAATTGAAAAAGTGGCCGAAAAATGGCCGAACTTATTTTTAGCAATAAAAAATCCAGAGGCTTTTTAGCGTCTGGATCTCTTATTCCATAAAGGAAAGTGCTCGAAAGAGGACTCGAACCTCCACGGGTTACCCCACTAGATCCTTAGTCTAGCGCGTCTACCAATTCCGCCATCCGAGCTTTTATTTCCGTTGGTGGGACGCAGGGGATAAGTTGAGCGACGGATCAATGCAAGCGAATCTTCGATTTTTTCGTAGGGGTGTTTTTTCCTATCAAACAACTCCTCGGGTAGGAAAATCGTATTGTCATGATTCGCGCAAGCCCTTACCGTTAAAACCTAAGCGAGAGACAAGTATGCCCTCGACGAAAAAATCCAACCCCTTCGCGTCCGTTTTTCTCGCGCTCACCCTCACCCTTGCCCTGATCGCGCCGTGGTCCGTGGTGTCGGCGCAGGCCGGAAAAAACGCGGGCTGGGATCTCATCAAGATCGGTGGACGCGATTACGTCTCGGTGGAGGGAATCAAGCGCTTTTACCAATTCACCAAGCTCACACGCGCCGGCGATTCGGTGATGCTGGAGAACCCCAAAGTGGAAATGAAGCTGAAAGTGGGCGGCAACGAATGCCTGATGAACAATGTGAAGTTCGTTTTTTCCCACCCCGTCATGGCTTCCGGAAACTGGGTTTACGTCTCCCGCATGGATCTCGCGAAACTGATCGATCCTGTCCTGCGTCCCAAGTTCATCAGAAATGCCGGCGACTTCAGCACGGTAATCCTCGACGCTGGCCATGGTGGCAAAGACCCCGGTGCCACCAACCCGATCGGCAACGAGGCCGCATACAACCTCCGACTCGCAGCCAGACTCAAGGGTATGCTCATAGCTAAGGGTTTCAGGGTGAAAATGATTCGTGACAGCGACCGCTTCTACACGCTGCAGGAGCGCGTGGACATCGCCAACACGGTGAAGGAAAATGCGATTTTCGTGAGCCTTCATTTCAATTCGGGCGGACGGCACGCCCGCGGCATCGAGACCTTCACCCTCTCTCCTCCCGGCGTTTCCCACTACGGCGCGAACCTGAAGGCCAGCGATGCCGTGGCGCGCACCGGCAACGAACATGACTCCGCCAATATCGCGCTCGCCACCGCGCTGCATGGCTCGGTGCTCCGCAGGCTGGGCAACAACACCCTCGACCGCGGCATCAAACGCGCCCGCTTCAGCGTTCTTTCCGGCGTAAAGCATCCCGCCGTCCTTTTCGAAGGTGGCTTCATGAGCCATCCCCACGAGGCGCGGCTGATCGCGAACGAGTCCTACCAGTCAGCCTTAGCGCAAGGCATGGTGGATGCCATCGCCCGCTACCGCTTCGCCGTCGGGAAGAAGCCGGCCGCGCCGAAACGATAGCCGCAAAAAACGACCCGCGCTTTGCGTTGATCTCGCGCTTCGCCCCTGCATAATCCGGCGCGAAGACCGCTCATGCTCACCCTCCTGAAGATCCGCAATCTCGCCCTCGTTGACGAACTCGCATGGGAACTCGGCGCCGGACTCATCTCCGTCACCGGAGAAACGGGAGCGGGGAAATCCGTCATCGTCGGCGCGCTGAAAATGATCCTCGGCGACCGCGCCGATAAAGGCCTGATCCGCACCGGCGAGGACACCTGCACCATCGAGGCGGTGTTCGAACTGAAAGACGTCGCCGAGATCAACGCGATCCTCGAGGAAGGCGGTCTCCCGCCCTGCGATGACACCCAGATCATCATCCGCCGCACCATCGGCACCACCGCGAACCGCCAGTTCGTCAACGACTCACCCGTCACACTTACCCTCCTGAAAAAAATCGGCGAGCGCCTCGTCGATCTCCACGGCCCGCACGACCACCAATCGCTCCTTTCCCAGGAACGCCAGCTTGCCATGCTCGATGCCTACTCCGGCCACGAACCCCAGCTCTGCGGATACCGCAGCGCCTTCCGCACATGGCGGGAAAAATCCCAGGAGCTGGAGGAAATCCGCAACGCCGAGAACGCCTCCGAACAGGAGCTGGAACTTCTCCGCTACCAGCTCGACGAGATTTCCTCCGCCAAGCTCACCCCCGCCGACGGCGATGAACTTCAGGAGCGCTACCACCGCTCCTCGAACTCCACCCGACTCGTCGAGATCGCCGCCCAGGCCGTCGCCGCGCTTTCTTCCGAGGACGGACTCCTCACCCGCATCTCCGATCTCCAGCGCCTCGCCCGCGAGCTCGAGAAGCTCGATCCCTCGGTTTCCGAAAAACTCGCCTCGCTGGAAACCGCCTCCATCGAGCTTCAGGATCTGGAGGCCAGCCTCACGGATTACGCCGATGAGCTTGAGATCGATCCCTCCGAAGCCGCCGCCATCGAGGAGCGCGTAAACGTCGTCGAAACACTCAAGCGAAAATACGGCCCAACGCTCGACGACATCCTTTCCCGCCAGGAAACCCTCGCCGCCCGCCTCGACAACATCGACAACCGCTCGGAAAAAATCGCCGCCCTCACCGCCGCCCTTACCGAGTCCCGCAAGGAACTCGACGCCGTCGGCGCGAAGCTCACCGCCTCGCGCAAAAAATCCGCGCCGAAGCTCGCCAAGGACATCGCCTCCCAGCTCAAGGAACTCGGCTTCAAACAATCCGCGTTCGAGATCGCCCTCGCCACCACCAAGGAACCCACCCTCCACGGCTTCGAATCCTGCGATTTCCTCTTCGGCCCCAACCCCGGCGAGCCGCTCCTACCGCTGCGCCAGATCGGCTCCTCCGGAGAAATCTCGCGCGTCATGCTCGCCGTGAAATCCTCCCTCGCCGGCCAGGACTCCACTCCGCTGATGGTCTTCGATGAGATCGACGCCAACGTCGGCGGCGAGATCGCCCGCGCTGTCGGGAAAAAAATGGCCCTCCTCGGCGAGCTCCACCAGGTCATCGCCATCACCCATTTCCCGCAGGTCGCCGCCACCGCTGCCGCCCATTTCGTCGTCGAGAAAGAGGTCGTCTCCGGCCGCACCCGCTCGAAGCTCTATCCCGTCGTCGGCGAGAAACGCGTCAGCGAACTCGTCCGCATGTTAGGCGGCGGAGGCCAGCAAGCCCGCGCCATGGCCGAGGCTTTATTGGAAAGTTAAAGCATTTCGTAAGGATCGCCGCCCAAGGAGGGACTGCCTTCGGTTGCCCGGCAACCTGAGCCGATTCCATTACCAGCCCGGCAGCCAAAGGCAGCCGCTCCTCACGGCGATGCCGGACTTGCCGGGTTCTCCTAGCCGCACTCATCCGTGGTTCAATATCCCCCTCAAGCACCAAAGTCTTCCACTGCTCACCGATCACTGATACCTGATCACTTCCTTCCCCATGAAACTCGCCTTCATCGCCACCGGAGACATCGCACTCCCCACCTTCCGCCATCTCCTCGCGCACGGCCCACGGCCTTGCCTGCTCATCACCCAGCCGGACAAGCCCGTCGGCCGCAGCCACAGCGAATTCCTTCCCCCGGAAATCAAAACCCTCGCCCTCACCCACGGCATCCCCGTCTGGCAGCCGGAGCGGATCATCGAAATCGCCGACGCTCTAACAGATCTCCGCCCGGACATCATCGTGGTGATGGCTTACGGGCAGATCATTGGAAAGGACGTCCGCAAGGCCGCGAAGAAAGCGATCATCAATCTCCACGCCTCCCTGCTCCCGAAATACCGCGGCGCTTCCTGCATCCAGGCCGCCCTCGCGAACGGCGACGCCGAAACGGGCATCACCGTCATGCACGTCATCCGCGAGCTCGACGCCGGGGACATCATTTCCGCGCAGCGCATCCCCATCGGGAAAACCGAAACCGCTGGTGAACTCCACGACCGCCTCGCCGATCTCGGCCCCGCCGCCCTTGCCGAGGCCTTGGAAATCCTCGCCGCGAATCCCAAGGCTGGAACCCCGCAGAACGCCGCCGAGGTCACCTACGCCGCGAAGCTTTTGCGCGAGGACGGACGTCTCGATTTCACTCAACCCGCCGCCGACCTCGAGCGCCTCATCCGCGCCTACCACCCTTGGCCCGGCACCTTCACCGAGGTTTCCGTGAAGGGGAAAACGAAGCGCCTCAAGATTTTCCCGCCCGTGGAAATCGCCCATCATCCGCTCGCCACCGGCGCACTCGCCGTCCACGAAGGCCAGCTCCTCATCGGCTGCGGCGATGGCGCGCTCGCCCTCTACCAAGTGCAGCCGGAAGGCTCGAAAGCCATGCCCGCCACGGCCTTCGCGAACAGCCTTTGAATATGGAGCGCGGCTTTTCAAGCCGCTTGGGTTAGCTCCGCATCACCTGCAATGCCTCACAACCGGCGTCCCATCGGATAGCGGGTTTCAAACCCGCGCTCCCAAGGCCGCCTTCATTTTCCCCAGCCCTTCCTGCATCCGCTCGCGTGGGCAGGCGAAATTGAAACGCACAAACCCCGGCCAGCCGAAGGACGCGCCGTCGGAAAGGAACAGTCCGGCCTCTTTCTCGAAGAACTCCGCCGGGTTCGGCACGCCGAGCGCACGGGCGTCGATCCATGCGAGATAGGTCGCTTCCGGCGGGTGGATGGTGAGGCCTTCGCACTCCTGCGTCACGAAGCGCACGAGTTCGTCACAGTTTGCTTTCAGGTAGGAAATGAGTTCATTGCGCCACGGTTCACCGTCGCGGTAGGCAGCCTCGGCGGCGTGGTAGGAAAGCGCGCTGATCTCCGCGAGCGTGTGGCCACGGGCCGCGGAAAATTTTCGGCGTAGCGTATCGTCCGGGATGATGGCAAACGCATAGCCCAGCCCGGCGATGTTCCAGGTCTTGCTCGGCGAGAGCAGAGTGATCGTGCGCTTCGCAAGGTGCGCGGGAAGATTCAGCGCGGAGAAATGCGGCGTGCGCTCCTCAGCGAGGATCAGGTCGCAGTGGATCTCGTCGGAAACGAGCACGAGATCATGCGCCTCGCAGAACTCCGCGAGCTTCACGACCTCCTCCGCACCAAACACGCGGCCCAGCGGGTTCTGCGGATTGCACAGCAGGAAAACCTTGGTCTTTTCCGAAACGGCTTCCTCCATTTTCGCCCAATCGAACTCCCACCGCCCGTTCGTAAACACATGATCCACCGTCAGCAACTCCGCGCCCGCGTCCTTGTGGACACCGAGGAAAGGATAATAGACCGGCGTGCAGGTCATCACCTCCTCGCCCGGCTTGCAGAACGCCCGCACCGCCAGCGAAAGCGCCGGCACCAACCCGCCGAGATGAACGAGGTGATCCGCATTTAGAGCCACGCCGCGCTGCGTTTCCAGATACCCCGCAATCGTCTCCGCAAGACCCGGCTGCGCCTGCGCATAGCCGAAAATACCATGCTCGATACGCTTGCGCAGCGCATCGAGGATGCACGGCGCGGAAACGAAATCCATGTCCGCCACCCAGAACGGATCCAGCTCCGGCTTGCGGTCATACTTGATGCATCCCGTCGCTTTCCTCGGGATCACGGTGTCGAAATCAAAACTCATCACGCTTCGAAGCTGTAGCCACACGGGCGGCATTGCAAGCGCAGCGCAAACGACAGATTCCGAAGAGGGAACCACGGATGAACAGATGCACACGGATAAGAGTGAGAGATACCGGAAGGAATGGTTGCTAACCGGTGTCTGATCCATTCTATTTCCAGTTACCATCCGTGTTCATCCGTGTGGATCCGTGGTCCTCTTTCCGAACGAGATAGCCTGGCGAATTCAGAATTCCCTTCCCCGCCCATCCCGCCATCATCCCTCGCGATGAACCTCACCTTTTCCAAACTCGGCTCCGGCCTCGCGGGCGGCAGCGGCATCGGAGAGTTGATGGACGATCTCGGCCACGCCCTCGCCAACGCGGGGCCAGATCTGAAAATGCTCGGCGGCGGCCAGCCCGCGCAGATTCCCGCTGTCAACGCGATCTGGCGCGAGCGTCTCGCCGAGATCACCGCCGACCCCGCCGCCACGAACCGTTTCCTCACCACCTACGATCCGCCGCAGGGAAATCCGGCCTTCGTCGCCGCCATCGCGGATCTCATGCGGGACACCTTCGGCTGGGACATTTCGCCGGAAAACGTCGGCCTCACCTGCGGCGGGCAGACGGCGTTCTTCCATCTCTTCAACCTCCTCGCCGGGGAAATGCCGGATGGCTCACACCGCAAGATCCTTTTCCCCCTTGTCCCGGAATACATCGGCTACGCCGCGCAAGGGCTGGATCCCGGCATGTTCCTCGCCATGCGCCCGGAGATCACGACCACCGGCCCGCACGAGTTCAAATACCACATCGATTTCGACCACCTCCCCATCGGCCCGGACATCGCCGCGATCTGCGTTTCCCGCCCCACCAACCCCACCGGCAATGTCCTCAGCGACGGGGAAATGGCGCGTCTCTCCGCCCTCGCGCGGGAACACGGCATCCCTCTCATCATCGACAACGCCTACGGTGCCCCCTTTCCCGGCATCATTTTTACAGAAGCGAAGCCGCTCTGGGACAAGCACATCATCCTCACCCTTAGCCTCTCCAAGCTCGGCCTGCCCGGCACCCGCACTGGTATCGTCATCGGCCCGCCGGAAATCATCCGAGCGCTCTCCTCCATGACCGCCATCACCGGCCTCGCCAACCCCAGCGGTGGGCAGCAGATCGTCCTCCCCCTCATCCGTAGCGGTGAAATCCTATCCCTCAGCCGCGAGGTGATCCGCCCCTTCTATGAGGAAAAATCCCGCTTCGCCCAAGCTGTCGCGAAAGAGGCGTTCGGCGAAAAGTTTCCCTGGATGATGCATCGCAGCGAGGGCGCGCTTTTCCTCTGGCTCTGGTTCCCTCGGCTCCCCATCTCCTCCGCCGATCTATACGAGCGCCTCAAGCTCCGCCAAGTCCTCGTCATCCCCGGCCACCACTTCTTCTTCGGCTGCGAGACCCACAACTGGCCGCACTCCCGCGAGTGCCTTCGCGTTTCCTTCGCCATGGACGAAACCGCCGTCCGCGAAGGCCTCACCATCATCGCCGAGGTCGTGGAAAAGGCTTTTCGATGGAAGGTATCAAGTTAATAGAGATAAACACACATCATTGTCCGGATCCAACCGGTTACTCGCAACAACCATCATGACCCTCCGCCTCCACTCCCTTCTTACCGTTTGCCTGCTGTTTCTCGTGGCCCCATGTTCCCTTGCCCTCGACCCTCTCGAACAGATTCCCGTCGGCACTTTCGAGAAAATGAAGGAGGTCGAGCGCTACCAGATGCGGATCGCGGAAAAACATTACACCGGCGGTGCTTTCAAAACCTCGCTCGCCGAGTATGAGAAATTTATCACCCTCTACGAGAAAAGCCCCGGTGCCCCTTACGCTCAGCTCATGTGGAGCCACTCAATGATGAAGCTCAAGAAACCCAAGACCGCCTTGCGCGAGGGTTTCCAATCCGTCATCGACTACTGGCCGGAGTCCGAGGAGGCGGTCATCGCCGCCTACTGCATCGCCGACGCCTACCGCACCATGGGCGAGGTCAAGGACGCGCAGAAAGCCTTCCGTTTCCTCATCAAGGAGTATCCGGATCATGTGATCGCCATCCGCTCCCGCCTCGATCTCCTGCACTACGCCCGCCTCCACAAGGACGAGGCCGAGCAGCTCTCCCTCCTCAACGACCTCACCTTCAAGGTCGCCCGCAACGAGAAATCGAAGACCGCCTGCGAGGAGGCCAGCCGCGAGCTCGCGCAGATCCATTTCTTCGCGCAGCGCTTCGACGAGGGGAAAAAAGCGCTCGCTACCACCCACGAAGGCGACGCCCTGTTCGATGCCGTTTATGGGATGTCGGCGAAAACCGTCGGCCACCTGTTAGGAAAACCGGAGACGCGCACCGCCGCCCTCACCCTCGGCGACCAGCTCCTCAACGAACTCCGCGTCGAGTCCAAGCGCCGCCCAGCCATCGAGAAGGAACTCCTCTACCGCGCCGCCGATCTCAACGGTACCCTCGGCCGACCCGCGGAAATCTGGAAACTCTACACCGAGATCGGCGAGCGCTTCGGGCGCGACGACGGCCTGCTCGGAAATATGGCCGCTTGGTACAAGGCCCGCGACAAGCGCACCGAGGCGCGCGGCATCTACGGCGAGTTCAAGGATCAAGTCGCAGGCCTTAAAAACATCGCCGGGATGGATCTGGAGGAAGGAAAAATCGCCGAGGCCATCGGGGTTTACCGCAAGCTCATCGAGATCGATGGCGATCATGCCGATGAGCATCTCTGGGCCATCGCCTCGTGCTACGAGAAGCTCGCCGATTGGAAAAAGGCCATCGCCACCTACCGCCAGATCGACCGCTTTCCCGACAACCATTTCCGCATGGCGGCCTGCCACCGCCAGCTCAAGGAACCCAACGAAGCCATCGTCCTCTACAACCAGATCAAGGTCGTGGATAACGCCGCCGCCGAGGCCACCCTCCAGATCGGCTTTACCTACGAGGAGGCTAAAGAAAAGGAAAAGGCCATCCGCACCTTCCAGCTCACCTGCAAGCTCTTCCCAAAGACCGAGCAAGCCAGCAAAGCCCACGCCCATCTCCAGAACGGATACAACATCAACGTCACCCTCGGCGGCGCGGAGGAGGAGTGATCACATCCTCTCCCCCACGAACAATGTGTGGGTGAAACGCTTTGCCTTCGGGTAGGCCTTGGCGCCGATGGCCTGGACGTTTCCGAAATGTTTCGCCATCGAGCGGGCGAAGGATTTGTCGGGGTTCGCGGACCAGAAAACCACGCGTCCGCCGGGATGTAGCGCGGCCTTGGTGAGGGCGAGGCCGCCGCCGTCGTAGAGCTTGGCGTTGCCTTTTTGGACGAGGGGATCAGGACTGTTGTCCACATCTAATAGAATCGCATGAAAGCGATTTTCCCCGGCGCGGGAGATGAGATCCGCCACGTCGCGGATGTGGATGTGGACGCGCGGGTCATCGACCAGCAAGCCGTTCACGCCGGTTAGGAACTCGCGGTTCCAATCCACCACCACCTGCAAAAGCTCCGCAACATCCACGGTGGCATCCAGCGGGCAAAGCTCAAGCACGCGGCGCAAGGTGTAGCCGAAACCCAGCCCGCCGATGAGGATGCGCGCGCCGCGCGGCAGGTTCGCGCAGGCGAGATCCGCCATTTCCTTTTCGGAAGATGAGGCGTTGGTGCCCATGAGCTGCACGCCGCCGACCTTCATGAAATACTGGCCGTCGTGTTCCTGGAGGATGAGCGGCTCGCCGTCGGGCGTGCGGGAGGTGGCGAGGGTGGTGACGGGTTTCATGGGGAAACAGGAATCACTTATCCGCCGCCTAAACCAACCGCCGCCGGAGGAGGTCGAGGGCGGATTGGGATACGGCCTGCTTGAAATCCTTGCGGGCGCGGGGGTGAAAAACTTTGCAAGCCAGGGTTTCGCCATCCTTTTCCGCGAGCGCAATCCATGCGGTGCCGACGGGCTTTTCCTCGGTGCCACCGGTGGGGCCGGCGATCCCGGTGACGGATACCGCATGGTCGGCGCCGCTTTCCCGCAGTGCTCCCTCCGCCATGGCGCGGGCGACTTGCTCGGAGACCGCGCCGTGCGCGGCGATCATTTCCATGGGGACTCCGAGCTGGGAGGCTTTCGCTTCGTTCGCGTAGGTGACCCAGCCGTGTGTGAAAACCTCACTGGCACCGGGGACATTGGTGAGACGGTGCGCGATCAGGCCGCCGGTGCAGCTCTCGGCGGTGGCTAGCGTGAGGGATTTTTCCCGCAGGAGGCGGACAACGGTGGCCTCCAGCGACGAGCCGTCATCGCTGATGAGGTGTCGCCCGAAGGAGCCAAACGCAAGGCCGCGCCCGGCGGCGATGGCTTCCGGCGGGCCGATGAGGCGGAGATCGACCTCGCCGATGCGGGCGCAGTAGCCGTATTCGAGGCCGGGGATTTCCGCGAGAGCGGCATCGATGCCATGATGAAAATCGCTTTCGCCGATGCCGGTGAATTTCAGCTCGGAAACCCCTGCGATATCGGTGACCCCGGAGAGGGCGCGTAGACGCGGGACGACCTCGCTGTAAAACATCGGGTAAAGCTCGCGCGGCGGCCCGGGGAGGAGGAAGACGGCGCAGTTCGAACGGCCGTTGATGCGCGGCGGCAGGTAAAGGCCGGGGGCGGTGCCGTTGGGATTGGGCAACACGTCAGCGCCAGTGGGGACCATGGCCTGGCGGAGATTCGCGGGAACCATCGGCTTGTCGCGCAGAGCAAAGAAGGACTCAAGATTCCGCCGTGCCTGCTCGTCCTCGTGGAGCTCGACGCCGAGGGTTTCCGCGACGATCTCGCGAGTGAGGTCATCGCTGGTGGGTCCGAGGCCGCCGGTGATCAACATGACATCCGCACGCACAACCATTTCAGAGAAAGCCTCGCGGATCGCCTCGCCATCGGGGACGGTGACCTGACGCGCCACGCGCAGACCCATCGTGAAAAGCTGCCGCCCGAACCATCCGCCGTGCGTATTGAGCGTATTGCCAAGAAGAAGCTCGGTGCCGGTGTTTAAAATTTCAATGTGCATGTGGATGAAACGTTAAGTTATAAACTTTAAAATCCAAGGAAGAGGGAATTCCAATCGGGTTTTTCCTTAGGATTTAAAATTTAAAGTTTAGGGTTTCACTCCCACAGGTAGGATTGCTTCGAGGCGATGGTTTCGCCATTGGCGGTGAGGTCGATCTTCCATGCGAGGACGCGGCCATTTTTGAAGTAGTTGTCGCCGATGATGGAGAACTCCTCTTTGCCGGAGGAGCTGCCGGTGGGGAGGGCGCGGCGCATTTCCTTGATGCGGCTGCCACTGGCGCCCTGCTGATAGCGGAAGACGATTTCCTTTTCTGCGGCCGCGTCGGCATTCCAGAGGACTGCGTAGTATTGGCCAAGGCGCTGCTTCCTTTCCTCGATGCTGACCGCGCCATGGAGTCGGCGGAGCTTCTCGTTCTGTATCATGGAGTCATCCGCCACGCTGTTCTCCTGGTCGCGCAGGGTGAACTGCTTGATCATCAGCGGCTCCACCGGGGCAGAGCAGGCGGCGAGGCAAAGTAGAAGGACAGCGGCCGTAAATTTCATAGATGTTTTACCCGTTCGATTCGAGGCGAGCCTTGAGGCGTTTCAGGACTTCCTCATAGGCTTCCATCACATTACCGAGATCGCGGCGGAAGCGATCCTTGTCCATTTTCTCGCCGGTCTTAATATCCCACAAGCGACAGCCATCCGGGCTGATCTCATCGGCGAGGACGATTTTCGATGGATCGCTGGCGAGGCGGCCGAACTCGAGCTTGAAATCGACGAGCTTGAGGCCGACCTCGGCGAAGAAGCCGGAAAGGATTGTATTCACCTTGAGCGCGGACTCGCGGAGGAACGCCATGTCTTGCGGGGAGGCGAGTTTCATCTCACGGATGTAGTCGTCGTTGATGAGCGGATCACCGAGGGCGTCGCTCTTGTAGGAAAACTCGATGACCGGCTGAGAAAAGGGAATCCCCTCCTCCATGCCGGTGCGCTTGCAGAAACTTCCCGCCGAAACATTGCGGATGATGACCTCGACCATGACGATCTCGACCTTTTTCACCTCGACGTTCGTCTCATCGATCTGGCGGACGAAGTGGGTTGGGATACCGGTTTTCTCCAGATACTCGTAGATGAGTGTGCTGATCGCATTATTGAGCCGTCCCTTATCCTCGAAGCTGGCCTTTTTCTCGCCATTAAAGGCGGTAGCGTCGTTCTTAAACTCCATCCTCAGGATCGATGGATCGTCAGTGGTCCAAAGGCGCTTTGCTTTCCCTTCATAAATCGGCTGCATGGCCAGTTGTGGATTTTCGGAGGAACCGGGTCAAGCTTCCTCCTCACCGCCGCTCTAACCATTCCTTACTTCCGTATCTCAGAGCGCCGATTTCCGCGACGCGTCTTTCATCCGGATGAATCTCTGCCTCCCACCAGCTATCCGCGAGGCGCTCCGCGAAAAGCTCGCTGCGCAGCCGCGAGTCCCCCGCCGTAGCGACGGAGCCCTGGTGTAGCAGGCCGAGCTTTCCTCGGCGCTGCGCCGCACCCGCGAGCTTTTCCCCGGCGGCATTCATGACATCGAACTCGACGGGATTCTCGAAACACATTCCGCCGGATTTCCCCTTCGCAGGGGCAAGATCGGGCTCGCCGCCTTCGGCCTTCAGCACGTCGATTAGGATTTCGTGGATTGCGCGGTAGCTCCCGCCGCCTTTCATTCGCGCGAGTTCATAAAGCCGCGGCACGATGAGGCTGTATGTCCAATCGCAGCGGTGATCTACCGTGCCACCGCCTGTCCAGCGACGAACGAGATTCATGTCGGGGAGTCCGCCCATGGCATCTGTCAGTTTCCCAAAATAACCCAGGCTACCCCATTCACCGTCCCAACCGTAAATGCGGAGGATGGGATGGGTAGCATATCCCAGAAGCCACTCGTCCATCGCCATCGCTTCGGGACCGGAGCGCGCCAGCGGATCGAGCCACAGTACCATTTCGCGAAAAATCATGTCTCAAACTACTGGTCGGAAACCTGCCGGGAAAGGCAAAGAACAGGCCGGTCAAAAAAATGCGATCCATTCAAAAAATAGGTTGCGCCTGCCTTAGCCTCTCCATAGCGTCCCGCCCACCCGAACGGGATGGAGCGGTAGCTCAGTTGGTTAGAGCGCCAGCCTGTCACGTTGGAGGTCGCGGGTTCGAGCCCCGTCCGCTCCGCCATCCCCGTTCGAGTTGACCCCGCCAAACGGCCCTCAAAAGCCATAAGGCGGGGTTTTTCTTTATCTTCCGTCTCCCTTGGAATTTAGAGTTTAAAGTTTAGAATTTGAATTTTATGCCCACCGTCGCCATCGTAGGCCGCCCGAATGTCGGGAAATCAGCCCTCTTCAACCGCCTCGCCGGTCGCAAGATCGCGATCGTGCATGACCAGCCCGGAGTCACGCGGGACAGGATCGCCGCGCCCTGCACTCTGACCGCGCATCCTTGCACGCTGATCGACACCGGCGGCATCGGTGCGACGCTCGACGACGGCTTCGGCGAGCAGGTCGCCATCGAGGCGGATATCGCGATGCAGACGGCCGATCTGATCCTTTTCCTCGTCGATGCCCAAGAAGGACTGACCGCCATCGACCAGGCGCTCGCGCAAAAGCTCCGCAAGGCCAAGCCGCCGGTGTTGCTCGTCCTCAACAAGGTGGATCATGACAAACATGAGTCGTGCTTCGCGGATTTCACCAGCCTCGGCTTGCCGGAAAGCGTCTTCGTTTCCGCCGAGCACGGACGGAATTTTGGCGAGCTGATCGATAAGATCGACGCCGTTCTCACGCCGCTCCACGTAGAGAGCGAGGAGGTGATGGAGGTGGCGGAAAAAATCGGGATCAAGCTCGCCATCATCGGCAAGCCGAACGCTGGGAAGTCCTCGCTGGTCAACGCCATTCTGAAGGATGAGCGCACCATCGTCTCCGAAATTGCGGGAACCACGCGCGATGCGGTGGACCTGCCCTACTCGTTCATGGGCGAAAATTTCACCCTCATCGATACGGCCGGCCTGCGCCCGCGCGGCAAGCGCGACAACTCCGTCGAGGTATTCTCGGCAATTCGTTCGGAAAAAGCGATCCGCCGTGCCGATCTCTGCGTGCTTGTCATCGACCTCGCAGCGGGTATTTCCGCGCAGGATCGAAAGATCGCCCAGCTCATCCTTGAGGAGAAAAAGCCCTGCCTGATCGTGCTGAACAAATTCGATCTTTTCCACCCCGGTGCCTCCTACAAGGAACGCGTTGCCGAGGCCGAGGAACAAGTGCGGCGCGAGCTGTTCTTCCTTTCCTATGCGCCCTTCGTCGCCTGCTCCGCGAAAACCGGGGACTCCACGGAGCACGTGCTAAAAAAAGCGATCGCGATCAAGAAAGGCGCGCAGGACATCCCCGGCACCGGCAAGCTTAACCGTATCCTGCAATCGGCGATGGAAAAGAACCCGCCACCGACAGACAATAAAGCGAAGCGCATCAAGCTCTACTATGCTACGACGGCCACGAACGACAGATACTCTGTCATCCCAGTGCCGACACTTGTGCTTTTCGTGAACGACAAGCACCTCATGAAGGACTCCTACGAGGCCTACCTCACCAATCAGTTTCGCGAGGCGCACCCCGCGCCCGGCATCCCCATTATCTTCTCCATCCGCTCCCGCACCCGTCGCGATTGGGAGCCGCCCAAGAAGGGCAACCAAGGGCATTGATCTGGCAGCCTCTTCACGGGCTCAAAGTTATCCTCCGACCAAGGTCTGCTTGCGATCCGGACCGACGCCAACAAAGGCGATGGGCGCGTCGCAGAGTTCGGAAAGGCGAGTGAGGTAGGCTTTCGCATTGGGTGGGAGATCAGCGTAGCTGTTGCAAGCAGTGGTATCCACTTTCCAGCCGGGCAACGTTTCGTAGATCGGCTTGGCGCGATCCCAGAAGGAACGGTCGGCGGGCGGAAGTTCGTGGCGGATGCCGTCGATATCGTAGGCGATGCAGATTTTCAGGTCGTCGTATTCGTCGAGACCATCGATGTTGGTGACGGCGAGTCCAGTGACGCCGTTGACCATGCAGGCGAAGCGGAGCAGGACGGTATCGAGCCAGCCGCATCCGCGCGGGCGGCCGGTGGTGGCACCAAATTCGCGACCGAGATTGTGAAGGTATTCGGAAAGGCCTTCGTCGCCGGTGGGGAAAGGGCCAGAGCCGACGCGGGTCGTGTAGGCCTTGCAAACGCCGATCACGGCCTCGATGGCGGTGGGCGGCAGTCCCGTGCCAGTGGTGGAGCCGCCCGCAGTGGTGTTCGATGAAGTGACGAAGGGGTAAGTGCCGAAGTCGATGTCGAGCAAGGTGCCCTGCGCGCCCTCGAAGAGGAGGTTCTTCTTTGCTTTCCAGGCCTTGTGCAGGACAGGGATCGTGTTCGTGACGTGCGGGCGGAGACGCTCGAAGGCGGTGTAGATTTCCTCAATGACGGCCTCGGCGGTGAAGGTGGGGAGATCGTATTTCACGAGGATCTCATTCACCTCGGTGACGCGGCGGGTGATCTGCGCCTCAGCAAAAGGGCGGTCGAGGAGATCCGCCATGCGCAGGCCGCAGCGGTTCACTTTGTCGGCGTAGGCGGGGCCGATGCCGCGTTTCGTGGTGCCGATCTTCTGGTCGCCGAGCGAGATCTCGCGGGCGGCGTCGAGTTCCTTGTGGAAAGGCAGCACCACGTGGGCGCGATCGGAGATGAGGAGTTTTTCGGGCCCGATGGCGATCCCCTGCCCCTCGATGCGCTCGATCTCGATGCAGAGGCCGATGGGATCGACGACGACGCCGTTGCCGATCACGTTGACCTTGTCGTCCCAAAGGATGCCGGAGGGGAGCAGGTGGAGGACGTATTTCGCGCCCTTGGCTATGACCGTGTGGCCAGCGTTGTTGCCGCCCTGGCCGCGGATGACCACGTCGGCGCTCTCTGTTAGATAGTCAACGAGCTTGCCCTTGCCTTCGGCGCCCCAGTGGCGGCCGATGATAACTGTGTTCATGAAACTTTAAATTCTAAATTTTAAACCTCAAGTAAGAGGTCCGATGCGGAGTGTGCCTTTTCTGCGGGAGCATCTCCCTAATAACTTCTAACCAATAACTTTTAACTTTTTCCCCGCCTCAATCAGCGCGGCGAACTCTTCGAAAAAGTAGCAGGCGTCGTTGGGGCCGGGGGCGGCTTCGGGGTGGTATTGGACGGAGAAGACGGGGAGGGTCTTGTGGCGCATGCCCTCTACGGTGTTATCATTGAGGTTGATGTGGGTGACTTCGACTTCGTCAGGCAGCGAGTCGGGATCGACGGCGAAGCCATGGTTCTGGGAGGTGATGGTAATTTTCCCGGTGCGCAGATCTTTGACGGGTTGGTTACCGCCGCGGTGGCCGAACTTGAGTTTGAAAGTTTTCCCGCCGTAGGCGTGGGCGAGGAGCTGGTTGCCGAGGCAGATGCCGAAGGTGGGGAGCTGGGTGATCAGTTCACGGATCTCCCTATGGATGTAGCCAAGAGCGGCCGGATCGCCGGGGCCGTTGGTGAGGAACAGGCCGTCGGGTTTCATCGCGAGGATCTCGGCGGCGGTGGTGGTGGCAGGGACGACCTCGACCTCAAAGCCCGCCTGGCGGAGCATACGGAGCTGGTTGTATTTCAGTCCTAGATCGATGGCGACGACCTTGTATTTCGCGGGCGGGAGTTCGTGGTAGGTCTCGGTTTCGCCGATGGAGGCGTTGGGCAAAGTCCAGAGCCGGGATTCCTCCGTCCAAGTGTAGGTCTCCTTGGTGGTGACCTCCTTGACGAAATCGGAACCTTCCATCGGGGCGGAGTTTTTCGCAGACTCGACAGCCTCCGCTTCGGAGAGTTCGGTGGTAACGCAGGCGCGCATCGCGCCAAGCGAGCGGAGATGCTTGGTGAGCGCGCGAGTATCGATACCCTCGATACCGAGGATCTCGTGGCGTTCCAAATAAGAGGAAAGGCTTTCGGTAGAGCGGTAGTTCGAGGGGATCTCGCAGAGCTCGCCGATCACAAACGCGCGGATATGCGGGCTGGCGGATTCGTTGTCCTCGGGATTGATCCCGTAGTTTCCAATCATCGGGTAGGTCATCGCAACAATCTGACCGCGGTAGGACGGATCGGTAATGACCTCCTGATAGCCGGTCATCGAGG
>CAMCXJ010000025.1 GCA_945883455.1 Prosthecobacter debontii | reverse complement strand
CCGCTTGAGGATCTGGAGTGGGAGGCGATGGAGGAGCGAAACAAGATGCTCTGCATGAAAGCCGGATACCAGCACGGCAGAACCTCCGACGGATACCAACTGGCCAAGGAACTTTTCGATAGCGAGCGATCCAAGGAACTAGATCTAGCCGCGGCGATTGAAGTTCTGCGCCAGCTTCACAAAGCTGCACCGTTCCTTTTCCTCAACGGAAACACTTTCTCCCAGGTCGGGAGGGAGCTTATGACATGGCATGGCAAATCGGCTGCATTGCGTTCGATTGTCGGTCACCATATCGCTGGCACCGAGGTTCTGGATCATGAAGAATTGAAATCCGCGGTGGAAGACTAACAACCGGGCATGATTTTTTCGGTTTTCGGATGGCGTCGAGGCACAAGGAGAGTCGGTCATTCTGCCGCCGGATATGGATGGAGAACGAAAGACTCCGCATGGGTGCTTGGGTTGCCGGACAGCCGAATGCAGCTGCTCCTTGGTCGTCAGCTTCCTCAATGCGAAAAAACGCCGATTATAATCTCAGCCGATTTCCCCTTCCCATCTCATTTTTACAGAGGCAAACTCCCCACCTCCCCTGCATTCACTCATGGTCACAAGCCGCAAAGATTTCATTACCATTCAAGCCTTCCAGTTCGTGGACGCGCTCCTTGTTTTATGCGCGTTTTGGCTCGCGAGCCTCCTGCGGGGGGGCATCCTAACGATTTTCGGCGGCGGTGCGGCGGAGGACGGGAGCCTTTCGGCGATGATATGGGCACTCTACATCGCGGTGCCGTTCACCCCGCTGGTGCTGGAGCGCTTCGGCTTCTACGACCGGATGGGTAGCAAGGCCGCCGGTTCCTCAGCATGGCAACTGATCCAGGGCATTTTCATCATCGGCCTGTTCATCTCGCTCTTCGCCCTTTTCGCCAAAGCGGACGGTGCCAGGCGCCTGATCCTCGGTTTGGGCGGGGTAATGATGTTCGTATTGCTTTTCATCCGGGAACGCATTTCGCATTCCTACATCGCCTCGCGCCGCAGGCGCGGCATCGGCGGAGAGAGAGTGATCATTGCGGGTTCGGACACCGAGATTGACGAGCTGCTGGCAGATCTGGATGCGGATGCGGTGGCGGACTGGGACATCGTCGAGCGCTTCGACCTTTCCTCAAGGGCGACGGAAGAACTGTTCGATATTCTGAAAAGGGAATCGGTGGGGCGGGTGATCTTCGCCACGAAGGACGCGCCCTTCGAGAAGGTGGCAGAGGCCGTGGAGGTTTGCGAGCTGCAAGGGGTGGAGGCATGGATTGCGGCTTCGTTCATCCGCAGCCAGATCGCGCGCCCGGTATTCGATTCCGTGGGCTCGAAACCGATGCTCGTCCTGCGTTCCACACCCGAACTTTCCTGGGGGCTTATGGCGAAGGAAGTGATCGATAAGGTCGGCTCTTTCCTCCTGATTGTGGGGACCCTGCCGCTGTGGATCATCGCGGCGGTGGGCATCAGGTTTGCGAGTCCTGGCGCGCCCGTGCTGTTCTCGCAGATGCGCGCGGGCCGTTATGGTAAGCCTTTCCGGATGTGGAAATTCCGTACCATGGTGCACAACGCGGAGGAACTCCTCGACCAGATCAAGCAGGAGCACGGCAACCAAATGGATGGCCCCGTTTTCAAGCTGGATCACGACCCGCGCATCTTCCCTTTCGGCTCGCTGCTGCGCAAACTCAGCATCGACGAACTCCCGCAACTGCTCAATGTCCTGATGGGGGATATGAGCCTCGTCGGCCCGCGCCCGCTGCCGCTGTATGAGGTGGAGGCCTTCTGCGAAATTTCCCATCGCCGCCGTCTGAGTGTGAAACCTGGCATCACCTGCGAATGGCAGGTCGGCGGGCGGAACAAGATCACCAGCTTCGAGGATTGGGTGGAGATGGATTTGCGTTACATCGACAACTGGTCGCTCTGGCTTGATTTCCAGATCTTGCTCAAAACAATCCCCGCCGTTCTGTTCGGCAAGGGAGCGAAGTAATTTCCGTGGCTGGGACTTGTAGTCCCCGCCGTCGTGGGGATATCCTGTCCCCACATTTCTCCCTAACATTTCCCGACACACGGGGGACAGGATGTCCCACCGACAAACTGGGACGGCAAGTCCCAGCCACAATTTTCCCATGGCCGCGCTTTCCACTGTTTTTTGGATCCTTGGATTCATACTATCCGTTGTCATCGCACCTCAGTTGCGGGTGTGGACTTGGGGACCGACGATGCTTTGCTTCGGCGCGGCGACCGTCTTGGCGCTGCCGGTTTTCCTGAGAAAAAGTGTTGTTTGGGAATCCCTCTATGTCCTGATTCCCGGCATCGCTATCTCGGGATGGATCGTGCTGCGTTCTTTTTTCTCACCGGTCGAGGAACTGGCCACACAGGATCTGCTGCTGGTCTCGATGGCGGTTTGCACTTACATCGTCTTCCGCGCGGGCGGTGGTCGTGGTGTCTCCGGAAATCTGCTGGTAGGGGGGATCGTACTGATCTTGGGCGCGAGCCTATGGGTGATCTCGCGGCAAGTGATCGACCCCGCGTTCTCGCCGGTTTTCCCGGCGGGGGACTCCAAAGCCATACGTGGCTTTTTCGGCCATTACAGCTACTGCGCCTCGTTCCTGATCCCGTGTTCGCTGATCCTCGCTGGCTTGGCTTTGCATGGTGGCTACCATCTTGTGATACGAATTCTTTTGCTGGCGATCGCCATTGGCGGGATTGCGGCGGTGGTTTTGACGAAATCCCGGGGCGGGGTGGTCGGGATCGGCATGGGGGTTGCCGCCTTGGCTGTTGGCAGTATCCTCATCGGAAAGAGAGAGGAAAAACGCTGGTTCGTTCCCGCCGCGATCCTTGCACCGCTGTTGTTCATCGGTTTCACAATCCTCTTTCTGGGCGTGCTGGAGGACGTTGAGCAAAGCCGCTCTAAAGGCAGCGACCTGACCGGGATGCTCGATAACTCGATCCGCTTTTATCTGCTTGGGATAGCGGTGTCATGCATTGGTCAGCATCCTTGGCTGGGTGGCGGCAGCCGTAGCTTCAGTTGGGAAAGTTTTCAGGCATGGGATGTGGCAGCATACGGGCGAGGATCAGCCAAGCCCGAACACGTCCACAACGAGTTCGTGCAGACGGTTTCGGAGTATGGTGTTGTCGGCGGTTTTCTTTTGCTCGTTTTCCTAGGATGTGTGGTCGTCGCATTTCTGGCGAGAACGCTGGCCAAAGATAAAATCGGAAACGATAAGCATGGCGACGGCTGGAGAATCGGCGGGTTTGCTGGCTTCGTTGGATTGTTCGCACAATCACAATTTGAAGGGATTTTGCGAATTCCTCCAGGAGCGATCCTGCTCGCGCTGAGCCTCGCAGCAGCCTCTTCCGTTTTCGTGAAACCCATCGAAAAACCGAGGTTTTCGCCCGCGAGCCTGTTGTTGGTTGTTTGTGCTTTCGCGACGATGATCCCGCTTTTCGCCTACGGTTTGAAAGGAACCAAAGCGACCCATGCGATGTGGCTGGCCTTTTTCTCAAGGGTGCCTTTGTCTTCAGAGGAAAAAACCGAGGCTCTCACTAGTGGTATCGCAGCATGGCCGACGAGTTCGCTACATCACGCACGCGGAATGCTACACAGGGCGCATGCGGCTAAAAAGCCCGTAGCTGATGAATCACAGAGGGAATCGCTGGCACTCGCGTTAGCAGATTTCACGAGCGCCTCGGAGCTGCATCCCCTTGATCCCACCAGCTTGTTGAACCGGGCGGGGACACTCAGGCTGCTCGGAAGGAACGAAGAAGCCGAGCCGCTGTATCGTCAGGCAACCATCGCCCAAGGGAATATGGAGGCTGGCTTCAACGCAAACCAACGGTTCGCCGATTTCCTTCTGGAAAAAAGTGTCGTGGAATGTGCCCGCAACGATTTTCTCTCTGCGATCACCACCCTTGAGACCGCGGCTCGGCACATGGAGCGAGCTAGCGAGCTCAATCTAAACTGGTCATCGCTAGCAGGCAGCGATGATCTAAGAGTGAGAATCCATTCATCGCTTGGTCAGACGTTTGAAACGATAGAAAATCCCAAACGCGCGCTGGAGCAATTCGACCATGCCGCCGGACTTCGTGGGGGAGGAAGCGCCCATTATCTGGCAGGTCTCATGCTGGGAAGGAAAGCCGTTAAAGCGTGGTTGGTAAACGGCACCGAAGAGGATGCCCTGCGGCTTTTCCAAGAGGCGGAACAAAGAATTATCAAGGCCAACCCCTTGCCGACCGGAGTTACTCCGGCAGGTCGGAATGGATATCTCGAGTATCTTCGCACAACCATCCGCTACCTGAAGGATGCGAATGTGGAGCCATCAGGGACGCTTAATTTCTGAGCCATGCTCATGGCTCCACCCGATCCCAGTTGATTTGATTCTCGGAGAAACGCTTCACGAAATCGGTCAACTTCGCTTCCGCATCAGCTTCACTGAGCCCCACCAGTTTCCCGAACCACATTGATGTGGAAACATAAGCCCAGCGCTGATCCATGCCTTTAAACAGGCGGTCTTTCATGTCCACGAAAGTGCGCCCGAGGTGGTCGTTGGTAATCCGATCGTGGCCCACAAAGAAGTAATAAGTGACGCAGTCCAGATCCACGAATTCTGTCCGCTCCTCATTCGTAGGAAGGCTCTGCACGCTGTGCAGGCGCTTCACCATAATGGTTCGTCCGTTGTTGAGCTTGATGCTGCGGTCGGTGGAGGTAAGGATTTTGTGCCCTTGGGCGGGCATGCAGCGCTCCGGTCGGTGGATCGAGTTGTTGATGTCAGCGCCCGAGAGCACCACGGAAAGATCGGCACGATCCTCTACATTTTTGCCGTTGGGGTAATACTGACCGGGACGCGGCCTGAAGCACATGGCTTTGGAAAACTCGGTATCTTTCGATAGCGTTTCTTTCTCCGCTACGCTCGCCAGTTGTTCCTCGAAACGCCAATCACCCTGATCTTGGGGAAGATCCATTTTTATGGCGGATTGCGCTACCCCGCCGGCGGTGGGTAAGAAATAAATCGAACCTAGGGCTATCCCTAAAAACAAGGGGAGGAGGAGTGGGGTGGCTTTCATGATTCAGCTACGAAAACTTTGTCTTCTTTCCCGGTTCCCCCGGATTTCACCACCTGCTCACGGCGCAAACGTCGTTTCGCATTCTTTTTCCATGGCAGGCCACCTTCGAAAATTGAATGCACGGTTAGTAGCAAAAACAGTGAAAACGGATAGAACAGCAGCAGGCCAGACCAGTCATGCCATGTGCCGGCGGCCCATTTTTCATCTCCGTATTCCGCGATCACAAAAATGGATGTCACTCGCAGCGCGTTTCCGATGATTGCCAGCGGCAGTGCCATTAAGAATAAAATCGCCTTCTGCCACAGCCTGATTTTTGCAATGTAAGCCCAAGTGGCAGAAATCATGAGCAAGGCCATTAGCGAGCGGATCCCACTGCAACCCGTCGCGATATCCAGCGGTTTCCAATCGCCATTTACTGGCAGAATTGTGGTGCCTTTCACCATGGTTTCCACCCCGAACAGCGCGGAACCGTGGTGGGCTAGTGATGTCGCGATGAGCTGAAGGTGAGTGGTTGCCTGCTGAAAACTGGGCAGCGGCACGGCCAGCCAGAAAAAAAACAGCGGGAAAATCAGGATTTTTGCGACCCTCCAGCCCCACAGAAAATGACACGCCCCCCAAAGCAAAAACGGCAACCCACCCGCGGCGATGCGGGGTTGGAATGTCCGGTAGGCAATCGCGTAAAGTGCAGCGCCCACGAATACCGCGACGAGGCCTAGAAAGCTTCCTTTGTCGTTCGCCGCTGCCTCACGCAGATCCTTGAAGCGGAAAATGATCAGGCCGAGGATCACGAAAGGGAACAGAACGCCATGCTCGTAGTCCGTTTCACCGTTCCATGCGCCCTTCAACCACTCAAATGTGGACATTGAGCGATCTGCGGCAAAACGCGGCTCAAACCCGTAGAACCAGATTACCGCAGCCAATGACAGAATCCCCGCGACAAGGATCAGCGGGTTCGCCGGATACGGTCGGTTTGATGCCTGGGTTGAAATGCTTTCGTTCAAAAGTCGGGTGGGCCTAAATTGGATTCAATGCACGCAAAGTATTGCCGACAGGGTATCGGCTGTCAACAATCCCGCCGCCCATGAAAATCATCAGCGGAACAGCCCATCGCGAGCTCGCAGGAAAAATCGCGGAATACATCGGTCAGCCTTTGGCAGATGTGCTGGTGGAAGCCTTTCCAGACGGCGAGACCGCCGTGAAAATCAATGAGAATGTCCGCGGCGAGGACGTGTTCATCATCCAGCCCTCTTGCCCGCCCACGAACCACAACATCATGGAGCTGCTCATCTTGGTGGACGCCGCCCGCCGAGCCAGCGCCGAGCGCATCACCGCCGTCATGCCCTTTTTCGGCTACGCCCGCCAGGACCGGAAAGACCAGCCGCGCGTGCCCATCACCGCCAAGCTCGTCGCGAACCTCCTCACCTCCGCTGGCGTGAATCGTGTCCTCACCATGGATCTCCATGCCCCGCAAATTCAGGGCTTTTTCGATATCCCCGTCGATCATCTCTACGCCAAGCCCGTTCTCATCAACTACCTCCGTGAGCGCCATCCCGACACCTCGAACCTCACCGTCGTTTCCCCGGACGTCGGCGGCGTGAAAATGGCCCGCGCCTATGCGGACGCCCTCGGCGCGGAACTCGCCATCGTCGCGAAACACCGGATTTCCGCAACCCGCGTCGAGGCCATGAACGTCATCGGCGAGGTCGAAGGCCGCGATGTCCTCTTGGTCGATGACATGACGGAAACCGCGGGCACACTCACCGCTGCCGCCGAGATCCTACACAAGCACGGCGCGAAACGCATCTACGCCGGCGTCTCCCACGCCATCATCAGCGAACTCGCCAACCAGCGCCTCGCCGATTCCGCCATCGAGGAGGTGATCACCACCGACTCCGTCCCCCAAGCCCACGGCCCTAAAATCCACGCCGTTTCCATCGCCCCCCTCCACGGCGAGGCCATCCGCCGCATCAACGGCGGCCAATCCGTCACCTCCCTCTTCAGTGTTTAAAACGGAGATTAGGGATTGGATCATTCGATATGGGGGTTTGGAAATCCGAACTCACTTTTTGAAGGAGCGCTGCAACACGCTTTCCCCACCATTGCTCTTCCTTGAGGTTTAAAGTTTAAAATTTAAAATTTCAAAAAAGCGCGGCGACCCTCACCGGTTCCCGCGCTTTTTCATTTTCCCCCACACCCGGTCTGCAACATGCTTCCCCCAACAAATGCCTGAGTGTGTTCCATCACTGGAATGACGGTTTCCCGGCGAAATTTTGTTGCCAAGGCCATGTGCCCGCCTAGTCTGTCGATATGTTGAAGCGCATCGTAAACGTCGTTCTGATTGCCTTTACAGCAGTTGTGATGACCTCCTGCTGCTGCCTTTTCTAACCGAATCACAGAAGTACAAATATGAAAAAACTCCTCAGTCTCCTGACCCTTGTCGCTCTATCCATGGGCTTCTCCTCCTGCTGCTCAATGTTCGGCCTCGGCTCGAACTCCGCCGGCTACCGCACCGAGACCCGCCAAGTGAAAACCTGCCACTATGACATCGTCACCGAGGAGGTCTACACAGCCAACCCCAGCGGCAAAGGCGGCATGACAGAGACCATCGAGAAAAAGGTGCCGCGCTACAAGACCGTCAACAGAAAAATCCGCGTGTCTTGCGGCCTCGGCTTCCGTTTCTACTGCCCTGAAAAGGATTGCAACGGAACCACCAGCGAGTCCCACCGGAAAATGGTCACCGCACAGGGCCCTGTCGGTAGCCCGCACATCGGCCTCGTGCCGACCATGAGAAAGCTCGCCGAGTAACACGGCTCACCCATCATTTCCAAAGAAGCGCGGTGCGGCCTGTCCGTTCCGCGCTTTCTGTTTTCGGGACATCGCAAAAAGGGCTGGAAATGCTCGCGCATTCTCCCATCCTCCCCGCGTCCCACGATTTTCCCCATCATCATGTCAGTAAACATCGAAATGCCCAAGCTCTCGGACACCATGACCGAAGGCACCCTCATCAAATGGCACAAAAAAGTCGGCGACACCGTCTCGATCGGTGACGTGCTCGCGGAAGTAGAAACCGACAAGGCCACGATGGAAATGGAGGCCTTCGACGAGGGCGTAATCACGGAAATCCTTGTCCAAGAGGGCGATAAAGCGCCGATCGGCGGAGTCCTCGCAGTGCTGGATGGCGGCAGCGGAAGCGCCGCGCCCGCTCCCGCGCCCGCCGGAAAACCTGCGGAAGCCGCAGCTCCCGCGCCAAAGGAGCAAACGGCTTCCAAAACCGCCGCCACCGCTACCCCGATCGCCTCCGAAGGCGGTCGTGTGAAAGCCTCCCCGCTCGCCCGCAAGGTCGCCAGCGAACTCGGCATCGATCTTTCCAGCGTCACCGGCACCGGCCCGGCGGGACGCATCGTGAAGGAGGATGTGGAGAAAGCCTCGTCCGCTCCCACTGCCGCGCCGAAACCGCCATCGCAGACCGCGGTCGCCGCCGCGAAACTTGCCGAAGCCGTCAAGGCCCGCGCCACCGCAGCGCCTGCTCCGATTTCCGCTCCTGCTCCTGCCGCGATCCAGCCGGTCGCAAAAGAGGGCGATGAGCGCATCGAGCTCTCGTCGATGCGGAAAATCATCGCCTCCCGCCTGCTCACGTCCAAGACCACCATCCCCCATTTCTACCTGCACATGGAGGTCGATGCCGCGCCGCTCATGGTGCTGCGCAAGCAGGTCAACGACCAAGCGGAGAAAACCCACGGCAACAAATATTCCGTCAACGATTTTATCCTCAAGGCCACGATCAATGCCACCCAAGCCGTGCCCGCGATCAATGCCTCGTTCGCCGGTGATCACATCGTGAAGTTCAAACACGTCGGCCTCTCCGTCGCCATCGCTGTCGAGGACGGCCTTGTCACCCCGGTCATCAAGCAGGCGGAAACAAAATCCCTGCTCGCCATCTCGCGTGCTGTCAAAGATTTCGCCATCCGCGCGAAGGATAAGAAACTCAAGCCCGATGAATTCGACGGCGGCACCATTACCGTCTCCAACCTGGGCGCATGGGGCATCGATTCCTTCGACGCCATTGTCAATCCGCCGCAGGCCGCCATCCTTTCCGTCGGCGCCGCCATCGAGAAACCCGTTGTGAAAAACGGCCAGATCGTCCCCGGCCTGCGCATGAACATCGGCCTCTCCGCGGATCACCGCGTCGTCGATGGCGCCGTCGCCGCCAGCTTCCTCGCTGAGGTCAAGAAACTCATCGAGAACCCGGCGCTGATGCTACTCTGAGCCGAAAGGCTAGATGAAACTACCGGAGCACGCGTGCGATCAGCCCAACCCCGGTAGGGACGATCCCCGGTAGGGACGATCCCGGGTAGGGACGATCCCCGGTAGGGACGATCCCGGGTAGGGACGATCCCGCCGCGGTCGTCCCTAATTCCCGCCGAATGGCGGCAAGGGCTAGTCGTGAAACGAAGAAGCCCTTGGAAAGAGAAAGAGGAAGAAAAAGATCTAGCCTCCGGCGGAAGAAGGTAAAGTGGGCGGACCGCAGCGGGTCAGCCCTACCCCGGTCCCTAATTCCCGTCGAATGGCGTTCAAATGGTTCTTGACGGGAAGCGGCTGGAGCCTTGTTTTCATGGGAGATTTCCGCTTCTTACCGTTAAAGCCCAGAACCTACTACTCCCATGTCCGATCCAATTCATGATGATTCCGACTTCATCCACAGCGAGGAATTCCTCCACGGCCTGATGAGGCGACAGCTCAAGCTCTCCATCGCCTGTGCGTTGGCGTTCATCATCTTGCTTTTCGGCCTGCCGCTGATGAACTACCTCGCTCCCGAGCTCATGGCGCAGCGGGTGGGCGGCTTCACCCTCACGTGGCTGATCCTCGGGGTGCTGTTTTTTCCCTATGTGTGGATCATCGCCCGCCTCTTCATCACCCGCTCCATCGCCTTGGAAAACGCCGAGGTGCAGGTAGCTGCCGAGGGTAACAAGCGCCAATCCTAACCCGACATCCGCGCCATGAACATCACCGCTTTGCAATTTCTAGCCGCCGCGACCTCATCCGAGGGCGTCGATCCCTGGATCCTCGCCTTCTCCGTCATCACGGTGGCGGTCACGATCTGGATGGGCTTCCGCTCCGCGAAAAGCTCCAAATCCGCGTCCGACTTCTTCGTCGCCGGGCGTTCCGTTTCGGTAGGATGGAACGCCTCCGCCATCTCCGGCGAGTATCTAAGTGCGGCCAGTTTCATGGGTGTCGCCGGGATGGTAATGTCGTCCGGCTATGACGCACTGTGGTATCCCGTCTGTTACGCGTGCGGCTACCTGTTCCTGTTGCTCTTCATCGCGGGGCCGCTGCGGCGCTTCGGCGCCTATACGATCCCGGATTTCGCGGAAGGTCGCTACGACTCGTCGGTATTTCGCAAGATCGCCGTGTGCTTTGTGCTCTTCATCGGGTTCTTCTACACGATGCCGCAGATGAAAGGCGCGGGCACCACGCTCGCCTACATTTTCCAGACGGTGGATTTCCGGGACACCGCGTTCCAGTTCATGGCGCCGACTGATGCGATGGGCAAGTTAACCGCCGGAATTCCGTATTCGCTTGGAGTACTGGTGGTGGGCGCGGTGATCACACTGAACGTCGCGCTTGGTGGGATGAAGGGCATCACGCTGGTGCAGGCAGTCCAATACTGGATCAAGATGTTCGCCATTTCTGCGCCTGTTTTTGTACTCATGGCGGTCTTTGGAAGCTACGGCCAAAACCTATCTCTGAACAAATCCGCTTACGATTCGTCACCGCCACCTGCGGTCGAGCGAACCGAAATGCCTGAGAGAGGGCACCGCCTCGTAATGCCTGAGAAAACCGCTCCGCCAGATGAGGCATGGGTGGCTCCGTTCGGCCCTCTTACTTCTAAGGCAGCAAAGGCCGCCGGCCTCTCTCCGGAGGAAACGAAGCCTTATTCGCTCCTTTACACCTTTTCGCTGATAGTGGCGATCGTTTGCGGCACGGCGGGCCTGCCGCACATCCTCGTCAGGTTCTACACGAACCCGGACGGCATTGCCGCCAAGCGGACCACCATGTGGGTGATGATCCTAATCGGTGTGTTCTATGTCTTCCCGCCGGTGTTTGGTGTCCTCGGACGAAATTTCCTTCCGGAGCTCTACACCGGTCTTTCCGGAATTAAAGGAACCGATCAGGTGGTTCTCAAGCTGCCTACCCTGATCCGCGAGAAATACGGGATTCTCGGTTCCATCCTCAGCGGCATCACCTGTGCGGGCGCTTTCGCGGCGTTCATGAGCACCTTCTCCGGGCTGCTCGTTTCTATGACCAGTGCGCTGGCCCATGATGTATACGGCCGCATGCTCCGCCCGCAGTCTTCGCCGGAGCAGCGGATGAAAATGTTCAAGTGGTGCGCCGTCCTCGTCGGCGTGGTTTCCGTTGGATTGGGATCGCAGGTCGAGCAGTTGGACATCAATTTCATGGTCGGCCAAGCCTTCGCGATCGCGGCGGCCAGCTATTTCCCGCTGCTCTTCATGAGCGTCTGGTGGCGGGGCATGACGATGATGGGAGCCGCCACCGGCATGCTGACCGGCGGACTCTGCGCCCTCGTCTGCGTTACGCTCACCAGCATCAGCGACATCATGGCAAAAACCGCCAAAGCCGCCGCCGAGGCATCCAAGATTGCCTGGGAGCCGGATGCCCTCAACGCCTTCTGGATCGGCCATCCACTACTCCGCATCCTCGCCGAGCAACCCGCGCTCTGGGCGGTGCCGCTGGCCATCACCCTGATGATTGTCGTTTCCAAGGCCACTCGCAAAACCATCCCTGCCGATATCCGTATGAAGATGCTCGTACTGCACGCACCGGAAGCGCTGGGCCTGAAACAGGAATACATCCAAGAGCAGCAGGGGCCAGCGCATTGAGGTTGGTGCGGAATTTTCCGTGTAAGCCCGGCGCGGTTTGAGATGTATTGGTAAAATATTATGGAAATGACCCACCGCCGTACATTCCTCAAAGCCGCCGGAGCCACCGCTGCCTTTTCCGCTTTTCCGAACATCCTACTCGGTGCTCCCGCCAACAACGCGAAGCTCAAGATCGGCCTGATCGGCTGCGGCGGGCGGGGCACCGGCGCGGCGCAAGAGGCGCTCATGGCGGACGACAACACCGTGCTTTGGGCGATCGGTGATCTGTTCGAGACGCAAGTTCCCAAGACGTTGCGGAACCTTGGAAGGTTTGAAGGTAGGCTGGAAGTCCCCCAAGAACGGCAGTTTTATGGGCTGGATGCCTACCTGAAAGTGCTCGAGAGCGGCGTGGATGTCGTGCTGCTGGCCACCCCGCCCGGCTTCCGTCCGCAACACATGCGCGCGGCGATCGAGGCGGGAAAACATGTTTTCGCGGAGAAACCGATGGCGGTGGATGTGGCGGGCGTAAAGTCCGTGGTGGAAACGGCGCGCCTCGCAAAAGAGAAAGGCCTCACTCTCCAGCACGGCTATTGCTGGCGCTTCGATCCCGGCGTGCGCGAGGGCTACGGGAAAGTCCTGTCCGGCGAACTCGGCCGGGTGCTTTCCGTCTACGGCACCTACCTCGCCAACGTGCCGAAACCCTCTACCTCCATCGACCAGCGCGACCCGAAATGGGGCGATGTCGAATGGCAGGTCCGCAACTGGATGGGTCACGAATGGCTTTCCGGCGGCCCGCTTCTGGAGCAGTGCATTCATTCGGTGGACAAGGTTTCGTGGGCGATGGGTGATGTTGAACCCATCGCGGCCCGCGGCGGCGGCGGCCGCACCCAGCGCGAGGACGACGGCAATGTCTGGGATCATTATGATGTCACCTACGAGTATCCGGGTGGGGTTTTCTGTCACGTCGGCCAGCGCCAGCAAAGGGGTTGTTTCAACGAGGTTCTGGATCGGGTGTTCTGCGAGAAAGGCTCGCTGCAGGCACCGGGTCGCGTTTTCACCAAGGACCACGAGGGCAAAATGACTTGGGCGTATCGCGGTCCCAATGCGAACATGTATCAGGTCTGCCACCAAGAGTGGTTCGCCGCGATCCGCAAGGGCGAGGCTCTCAACACTGGTGACCGCATGGTGCTCAGCACGATGCTTGGCATCCTCGGCCGCGAGGCCGCCCATACCGGGCAACGCATCACTTGGGCGGATCTCTGGAAATCGGAACAGGATCACGCCCCGGATACCCTGCAGCTTTCCGACGCGCATCCCGTAGCGCCGGTTCCTAAGCCGGGAACTCATAAGATCTGACTGTTTTCGACAGTTGCCTACACACGGGAGCGAGCCGCGGATCCGCTCCGTGGGATGGAGAAACATTGATACCCAACTGCGGTATTTAGGATCAATACCGATAGACTTTTGCGGACGGTCGATGCATGCCTTTCACTGCGGAGAAAAGCGTTTCCGCAGGAGTGGATGGAGGAAATTTGCGAGGACGATGGCGGATGTGCCGAGGTAGAAGGCGGGCTTGAGATTCGCATGCTCGCCGAAAATGAGGGCCGCTGCGAGGATGCCGTAAACCGGCTCGAAATTCGCGGCTAGATTGAAGTCGTAGGCGGAGATGCTACGGAGCAGGCGGTTCGTGAGAGCTTGCGCGAACACAGTGCAGCCGAAGGCGAGGATCGCGATCCACAGCCAGTCCATCGGATCGCCAACCGCCAGCGCGGGAAACCCAGCGGGATCGAAAATCGGCACAGCGAGAAAACATACGAGCGTGGAGGAAACCATTTCCCAGCCGACCATCACCATCGGATCGCCGCCATTGACGACGACAGTGCGGTTGAGAACCAGAAACACGGCGGCCAGAAACGCGCTGAGCAAAGCCACTCCGAGACCGAGGGCATGCGCCTTTTCCACACCCGCAATGAGACAAATCCCGGCGAGCACGATGAGCCCGAGAAACACCTCAAAGGGCTTGATGCGGCGGCGGGTAAGCAGCGGCTCGGTGAAAGCGGTGAAGAGCGAGAGTGTCGCCAAACCGGCGAGGGCGATGGACACGTTGGCCAGTTTTACCGCACCGAAAAGGCACAGCCAGTGCACCCCGATGATCGCGCCGATCCCTAACAGCTTTGCGATCTGCTTTCCTCCGGGCCAGATTTTCCGATCCCGCATGATCGCCACCCACAGGAACGCGCCGAGCGCCGCTAGTAAGCACCGCCATGTTACAAGCACCGGCGCGCTCACGGTGGTGAGACGGCCGAGGATGGTGGTCGCCGCGAAGATGACGACTAGGAGCTGGAGCTGGAGGAGCGTGCTGATGGCGTAGCTTCGTGATGGATCAGAGTCGTTGGAAGTGAAATTAGGGGCACATCATCCATCGAGCCCCAAACAGTGTTGTATGAATTGGTATCTAAACGTGCGGAAAAAGATCGTCCTTCCGTCGAGGTGCGAGCGCGGCGTGGATTTTCGGCAGCGCGGCTTTTAGTTTGAAAAAACCGGCGGTGGCGTGCGGCCAGAGTTTGCGATCCCAATCACGGACGAAGAAATGCGGCGGGACGGGGAGTTGTTCCGTATCGAGGAAATCTTTCGTGAAGCCGACCGTGGGCATGGAAACGACAATGGAATCCAGTTTCTCCGCGCTCATCCAATCCGAGATCGCGGAGGTGAACGGTCCGCTAAGACGGCGGCCGTGGGTGCGATGGAGCGTGTCGTTCACCGCGCCGTTGAGGAAAGCGGAGACGAGGGGTGTAGTTTCCAAAACCGGCGGGATGAACGTGGCAGTGGCGCTGATTTTCCCCAACCTATCCGGCGGCGGCGCGAGGTCATCGGGAAACATGAGATGGCCGATACGGCCTCGCGGAGCGGGATCGGGTGGGAGTAGGAGCGACTGCCTTTCCGGCCCGAAATCCATGGGCAGCGGCGGGGCGGATTCGTTGAGCCGGCCTTTGGGATCGAAGCGTCCGTTGGTGAACTTAGAAATGTTTTCGGCGCGGGCAAGATAGTGTTTCCCGGGCGTATGCAGACCCGCGACCCAGCGCCATGACAGCGTGTTCGAGGCAGGATCTCCGTCTAGCAGGTTGCGCAGAAAAAAATCCGCACCGAGCTGCCAAGAGAGCTTGAGGGTGAATATCCAAATCGAGGCGAACCACATGCGGGCATGGTTGTGGAGGTAGCCGGTTTCCACCAACTCGTTTGCCCAATGGTTGAAGCACTCAATCCTCGTGTTTCCATAAATCGCTTCCTCGTAGTAGCGCGATTTTTCCTGCACCGCGAGCGTATCAAGATACTGCCGCCAGACATTGGGCCGCATTTCCAGCCAGCCTTTCCAGTAGGTTCTCCACGCGATTTCCTGCAGGAACTTTTCCGGCGCGCGGGCATTATGTCGGGCCAACACCGCACGGGTGCATTCCTCCTCCGTGACAAGCCGCGTGCGAATGTAAGGCGAGAGGCCGGAAACGCCCTCGCGTTTGCCCGCGCCGAGATCGAAGTTCCGATGCCCGGCATACCGGACGGTATGCGGGACGAAGTCCTCCAATCTCTCAAGGGCGGCGGCGCGGGTGGGCAGGAAAATCATGCGCACGGAAAATGCCGCGGATCGGCGATTCGGCAAGGGCTGTGTTGCGCGGGCGGAAAAGGAATGACAGATTTTCCGGGAGATGTCCGATTCCATCCGCGCTGACAAATGGCTCTGGGCCGCGCGCTTTTTCAAAACCCGTGCGCTGGCAGTTGAAATCCTCGGCGACGGCAAGGTGAAGCGCAACGGCCATACGATGAAAAGTTCGTCGTCCATCCAGCCCGGCGATGTTCTGGAGATCCCTTTCATCGAGGGGCCGGGTTTGCGCGAGATCGTGGTGACCAAGGTCATTGAAAAGCGGGTCGGCGCGCCCGAAGCGCAGGCATGCTACGAAGATAGGACGAAGCCTGAGGTGTTCGAGGCGCTGAAAAACTGGCAGATCGCGAAGGCGGAAGCCGCGAAGGGCAGGCCGACGAAGAAGGACAGGCGCGCCATCGACAAGATCAAGGAAGCGTGGGAGTGGGATGCTTGAGGCTGTCGTTTTTCATACATTTGCCGAAGGCCGGGAAACGATTCGAGGTGTGTCGCGCTTTATTTGGTCTTCATTTCCTCGTTGACCTTTCCCCATGTGGTTCTGGTTGAATGGATGGACCGACGGGAAAATGAACGCGGGGAACCATAACTTCACGCCAGCCGCCATGAACCTGCCCGCTTCCGTCCGTTTGTCTGAGATCGATCCATCGTATCCGGTTTTCGAGATCGATCACCCGACATGTGTGGCGCGGGTGGCGTTGCATGGGGCGCATGTGATGTCGTGGCGGCCTGTGGATGAGGAGGAGGTTCTGTATCTCAGTCCGGATGCCGTTTTCAGGGAGGGCAAGGCGATACGGGGCGGGATTCCGGTCTGTTGGCCGTGGTTCAATGCACATCCGGCGGATGCGTCGCAGCCTTCGCACGGTCTGGTGCGGGGGCGCTTCTGGGAATTTCTCGGTGCGGCGGAGGATGTCCGCGGCGTGACGTTGCGCTTCGGGATCCGCGTCGGGATCTGGAATGCGGAACTCACGGTGAGAGCGGGGGAGGAACTTGAGGTCGCGCTTGAATCAAGGAATGTTTCGGAGATGCCCATCGTGGTTTCGGGCGCGCTGCACACGTATCTCGGCGTTTCCGATATCTCGCAGGTGAGGGTGGTGAACCTGGATGGCTGCACGTATCTGGATACCGTCGGAGTGCCGGAGATGAGGAAACAAAAAGGCGATGTGGTTTTCGAGAGGGAGGTGGATCGCATCTACGAGACTTCTAGTAGCATACTCTTGGTGGACGACCTTTCCAGCAGGACGATCCTCGTGGAAAAATCTGGCAGTCCATCGACGGTGGTTTGGAATCCGTGGGCGGAGAAGGCGGCGGCGCTGGCGGATCTCCCGGATGAGGGCTACCTGAAATTCTGCTGTATTGAGGCGGCGATCGCGAACGACAGGGCGGAGATCGTGCTACCCGGCGCAACGCATGTGCTGATGACGCGCATCAGCGTGGAGGAGTGAGTCACGGCTCCCCTATCCTTTCTGCGGTTCCGGGAACGCGGGCGGATGGACGTGCTTGCGGTCGGCGAAACTTACGTCCCACATGCGGGCTTGCGGAAGGGGTGGCGGGGTGTTTCCCTGCGGGCGGATGCACATACGATTCACCGAACAGGAGCTGGCGACGCTCGTTGAGATGCTGAGCCTGGCGGCGAACGTCGCTTCCTGGAACCAGAAAGAAAGCGCGGATGGAAAACTTTCCGAATACGAGGCCTTCGAGAGCAAGATGCTGGAGAAGGCCGCACACAGCGGGTTGGGGGCGATGATCGAGTTCGACCAGGAGACGCAGCGTTTTCGTGTGAAAAAGGAGGTGGAGGAGACGCTGTTCTACCACGAGTGCTACGAGGAGTTCCGCAACGAGAGCTTCTGGGACGAGCTGACCGTGCGGCTCGCCGACCGGGATCTGGCGAAATCTGTGGGCATCAAGGCTTGGGAGGCGATGAGCGAGGAGGAAAGGCGGGCGAAAACCGTTTCCTCGGAAAAGCGCTACTGGGAGGAATTTTCCAAGAACGGCATTGAGCGCGTGCTGGTGATGACCCCGCCGGACGAGGGTTGATCGACTTTACTCTTTTGCCTTAGCGACCTTTTTTGCAGCGGGACGCGGCGGGAAATCGAAGCCGATCTTCGCGGTGTCCGTATCGAAGGTGAGAAAAGCGTCGAACTTGCGCTTGGTCTTGTTTGAGACGAAGCCCTTGAGGAGGTCGGTTTTGCCCTCGGAAAGGAGCTTGAGTGCCTGATCTTCCGGAATCTCGCGTTGGAGGATGATCTTTCCGATGCGGACGCCGTGCGGATCCTTTTTCGTGATGATATCAGGGACGTGATACGCCTTTTCGGTTGCGAAGACCTTGTGTGACTTACCGTCCGGGGTGACGGCGGTGCCGATGAGCATTTCCTCGGTGAGTTCAGGAGCCTTGTCGTCATCGCCTTCGAAAAGGAACGCGACCTTGAATTTCGCGTCGATCTGGAGCGAGGCATCGAAGGGCTTGTTGAACTTCGACTTGAAGCCTTGCAGCGGGCCGACGACTCCGATTTTCAAAA
>CAMCXJ010000024.1 GCA_945883455.1 Prosthecobacter debontii | reverse complement strand
GCCAAGACACCGGCCCGAAGCGCGACATGGTCCTCCTCAATGCCGCCGCCGCCCTTGCTTGTGCCGGCCTAGCCGACCACATGGGCGCCGCCCTCGACATCGCCCGCGAAGCCATCACCTCCGGCGCCGCCATCGAGCGTCTGCGCTTGCTTCAGGAAGCCAGTTCAAAATAAATTAAGGTGCTTTCATCAAATAGGGGTCAGTTGCTTCATCGCAACATTTCCCGCAATTTGTTGCGATGCAGCACATGGCCCCATGAGGATCAAACCACGTCGCCGTAGGTCGTAAAGCCCGTGGATTCCTTCACGGCAATATCCAGAATCTCGCCGGTGAGTTTGTTCGCATCGCCCTCGAAGATCACGATCTTGTTCTGCGGCGTCCGGCCGGAGAGGGTGCTTGGGTTGTTCTTCGACGGCCCTTCGCACAGCACTTTCTGCACGGTGCCGACGATGGCTGCGTTTTTTTTCTTGGCGAGACGATCCACAACCTCGAGCAGCCGCTGATTGCGCTCCTCCTTCACGGTTTCCGGGATCTGATCGTCCATTTCCGCAGCGGGCGTATCCTTGCGCTTCGAGTAGCGGAACACGAAGGCGTTGTCGAAGGACAGCCGTTCTACTGTTTCCATAGTAGTTAGGAAATCCTCCTCCGTTTCGCCGGGGAAGCCGACGATGATGTCGGTGGTGATTGCGAGATCCGGCCTTGCGGCTTTCATCTTTTCGCAGATCTCGACGAACTTCGCGTTCTTGTAAGGGCGGCGCATCAGCTTGAGAATGCGGTCCGATCCGCTCTGCATCGGGAAATGGATGTGGGACATCAGTTTCGGCAGATAGGTGAACGCCGCCACAAGGTCGTCGCGGTAACCGATCGGATGCGGCGAGGTGAAACGAATGCGCTCGATGCACTCCACGGCATGCACCGCCTCTAACAACTGCACGAACGGGGATTTCCCGTCGATTTTCGGAAACTCCGTGCGCCCGTAGAGGTTCACGATTTGCCCGAGCAGCGTGACCTCCTTCACGCCCTGCCCGGCGAGGAATTCCACTTCCTTCACGATGTCCGCGATGGGCCGCCCGCGCTCTTTGCCGCGCGTGTCCGGCACGATGCAGAACGAGCAGCGCATGTTGCAGCCCTGCATGATGGAGACGAAGGCGGAGGCGTTGCGCGCCTTGGGCATGTGGTCGCGGATCGTGTTCTGGGAATCCGGTTCTTCCGCGATGTCGCAGACGGAACTCCCTCTCAACGAAAGCGCCGGATCGTCCATGCGCGCCTCCATGCGGCTTTTTAGGATGCCGTCCACGTATTCGAAAACCTTGTGGTATTTCTGCGTGCCGACGACGACATCGAGGTGCGGGATGCGCTCGAAAAGCTCCTGCCCGCGGGATTGAGCCATGCAGCCCATAAAGCCAAACACGACGTGCGCGCGCTTCTGCCGCTGCGCACCCATGATACCCATTTTCCCGAGCGCCTTCTGCTCCGCTTGGTCGCGTACTGAGCAGGTGTTGATCAGGATCGCGTCGGCGTCCTTTTCCGTCGGCGTGAGGGTGTAGCCGCCCTCGGTGAACATCCGTGCCACCTGCTCGGTGTCACGCTCGTTCATCTGGCAGCCGTAGGTCTTGAGATAAACTTTCGGCATCAGCGGGGAAATAAGATCACGCCAGCTTCAGGCGTTCGTCGGATTCTAGTTTCTCCGTGAGCGTCGGATATCCGCCCGCGAGCTGCATGTTGAAGCAGTGGAGATAGAGGGTGAAAATCTTGGGATCGAACACATCGGCGAGCTTGTCCACAATTGCGTCGAGGCGATCCTTGTCGAGGCCTTTGGGAAGGTCTCCGACCACGGAGCCCTTGCCATCGTGGGGGATGCCCATGCCGTCGCAGAACATGCCGAGCATGGATTGCTGACCAGCCATCAGGTATGCTTGGAGGATCTGCTCGCCGATGTCATCGCAGACCTTGACCTGCAGGGTCTTATGGATCCACGCGTATTGTTCGGCGAGGGATTTCTGCTGGATGAAAACCGGGCGCAGTTTGCGTCGGCCCGCGAGGGTGGAAACGGCGGTTTTGTAAACGTTGCGGTCGTTCGCACGGAACCAGTCAAGGATTTCGATGACAACGGCGGAATCAACGGCGGAGAAAATTTCGTGGGATTTCAAAGCGAGTGGGGATGAATGTGGCAAATTCAAATCGCTCCGCCGCCGGAACGCAACCCTCTTTCAACGTCCCACCACGTTCAGAGATTTCTCCAGCGCCCTCAGCACTTCGGAATCGGTATCCATGCCGACCGTCCTTTTGCCCTTCGCGGTGGCGTGCAGTTAGATCCTATCAGCTTTTTGCCGTTGCAGTCACGGCACAGACACTGGATGTTGCTAACCGCAGTAATGCCACTCTTCACGACAGGGACCACGTGAACGAACTCCAGATAGTTTTGCGATACGCACTCCACACATGCCGCCCCATCCCTGATCCAGACTTCACTGCAGACTTCTTTCGAAACTCGCCGCCGGTCTTGTCGAGTCTCATCGATGGATATGCTTGCCGCGCGGTTGGTCGCCCTGATCAGGCATAAAATCATCACCGCCGTGGTCTCTGCACGCACTTCCTCCGGGTTGTGTGTTAGTAAGATTTCCGAGAGCAGGCGGTGGGTGCGGCGGGGTAGCTGGAGAGGAGGCTGGACGCGGAGGTCGATGGGGGAAGAGGAATCAGGGACTGGCTTGGCGGAGAAGACGGCGTTCCGAGTAGCATGCGGAACTGATCGCTGAGGCGGCGATGCGTTTGCCAGATGGCTTCAAGGTGAAATGGCCTGTTATCCCGTGGCGGCAGGTGATCGGTCTGAGAAATTGACTGATCCACGGTTACGACGGAATCGACACGAAGAGCCTTTGGGATGTTCCGGGGTCACGCACGGCGGAATTAGTGACGCAACTCGAAGAGATGATCTCCGGTGAAAAAAGCTAAGTCCTTCATACCTTTTCCCCGAGGATCACGGAGACGGTTGGTTTCGCTGCGAAGATCCTTCTCGCCACCGCACATACTTCCTCCGGGGTGAGCTTTTCGTAAATTTCCGGGAGGCAGCGGTGGGTGTCGGCGGGGTGGCCGAAGAGGAGGTCGAGGGCGGCGTGGCGGGCATTGGATGAGATGGATTGCTGCTGAATGGCGGCTCCGCTGAGGACGGTGGAGCGGACGCGTTCGAAGGTGTCCGCAGGGATGCCTTCGGCGGCGATTTTCGCGATCTCCTTGAGCAGCTCGGCGCGGGCGAGGTCGAGCTGCTCGGGCGAGGTGGCGAGGTAGAAGGTGAAAAGGCCGCTGTCGTAGCCGAGGAACTGGGTGGCGCCGACGCGGTAGGCGAGGCCGAGCTCCTCGCGGATGCGCCCGAAGAGCGGCCCGGCCATGTCGGAGGCATGCTCCTGGACGAAGGCGAGCGCGTGGCGGTCGGTCCCGCTGACATGGGTGCCGGGGTAGCCGATGGCAAGCACGGCCTGTTTTTTCGGTAGGGATAAATCGGCGTTTACTCCTACGGATATAGTAGATGCGGGCGCGTTCCAGATTTCACCGGCGGGGAGGTCTTTAAAAAAGGTTTCGAGGAGGCCGATGAGCTGATCGGGGTCGAAATCTCCGGAGATGGCGAGGGTGAGGTTGGTGGCGTTGAAATGGCGGGCGTGGTGGGCGGCGAGATCGGCGCGTGCGATTTTCCCCAACGTATCCAAGGTGCCGAGCGAATCGAGGCCGTAGCCGGTGCCGCTGTAATGGGTGGCGCGGAGCTGCGCGAAACAGCGGTGCAGCGGATCGGCGAGGGCTTCTTCCAACGACGCGAGCTGCGAGGCCTTTTCACGGGCGATGGCCTCGGCGGGGAAGGTGGGATTGAGGATCACATCGGCGAAGACCTCCATGATGGGCAGGGCGTCGGCGGAAAGGCCGGAGGCCTGGACGAGCAGGGCGTTGTTGCCCGCCGAGGCAGAAATGGATGCGCCGAGCGACTCGAGGGCGTGGGCGATTTCGTCCGCGCTGCGGGTCGCGGTGCCCTTGGGCAAGGTGGAGGCGAGGAGCTGGTTGAGGCCGTTGTTTTGCGGGTTTTCCGAAGGCAAGCCCGCGCCGGCAGCAGCCTGGAAATGGATCAGCGGCACACGGCGATCTGGCAGGAGCGCGAGGCGGAGGCCGTTGGAAAGGGTGTGGGTGGTGATCGCGTGGGAGACGGCGGAGGCCTTGCTGCGCGTGGCGGCGGGGACGTGATCCTTAGGATCGACCGAGGTGTAGGTGAGGCGGTTTTTGGAAAGCTTTGCTGCGACGCGGCGGATGTCGTCGGCGGAGACGGCGTTGATCGCGGCGAGGTGGCTGCGGGTGAAATCGAGATCGCGCGCCTCATGCCAGTTCGACGCGAGATCGGAAGCGCGGCCGGAGGCGGTGGTCAGCGAGCGGAATTGGCTGGCGGCCGTCTGGCGCTTCGCCTTGGCGAGATCCTGATCGAGCGCGCTGGCGGCGATGTCCTCGATCTCGGCGAGGATGGCGGCCTTGAGCTCGTCGCGTTTCTCGGGAGCGGATTCCGCGGAGACGGCGATGAGCCCTTCCGATCCGGGGCCGATCCATGTCCATGCGGAGATCTCGATGGCGAGTTCGCGCTGGTCGCGGAGGCGGCGGTGGAGGCGGGAGGCCTTGCCGCGTCCGAGGATGGCGGCGAGAAGATCGTAGGCGGGCGCGTCGGGATGGGCAACGTCCGGGGCTTTCCAGGAAAGGCAAAGGCGGCTCGTCGGCACATCAAAGGTGTCGAAGCCCTCGCGCGGCCCAAGCTGCGCCGCGTCCGCCTGGATATGCGGCTCGGGGCCGGGGACGATTTTACAATCCGCCGTCAGCTCCATGACGAGCTCGCGGGCTTTCGCCGGATCGAAATCACCCGAGATCACGAGGTGCGTGCGATCCGGCGTGTAGCGGGCGCGGTGATAGGCGGTGAGATCGGCGTATTGGATATCATCGAAGAGATGGCGGTGGCCGATGACCGGGTGGCGGCGGGCATCTACGGTGAATGCCGTAGAAAGCAGCAGCCGGATCGAGGCGTTGTCAGGATCGTCGAGACCCATGTCGATCTCGCGGCGAATCACATCCTTTTCCGACTCAAACTCGGACTCTGGGATGACGGGGAAAAACACCAGCCCGGAGAGGCATTTCAGAAAAACTTCCAGCGAGCGCGAAGGGCCGTCGATGTAATAGACCGTGCGCTCGAAGGTGGTGTAGGCGTTCCAGTGGCCGCCGGCCGCCTGCACGGCCTGGGCGAGCTCCTCGGAGGTGAAATCGCGGGTGCCCTTGAAGACCATATGCTCGAGGAAATGCGAAAGGCCGGAACCGAGTTTTTCGCCCTCATGGATGCTGCCGGTGGCCACCCATGCCTGCACGCTGATGACCGGCGCGGCGGGATCGGGATCGAGGATCAGGGTGAGTCCGTTCGGGAGGGTGTGGCAGGTGGCGTGGGTGGGTGGATATTCCATGGGCGTGATTTCCGGCTTGGCTGGAGGATGAATGGGGTATAAATGATGCGCATGCAACGGTGGATATTATGGGCGGTGCTGGCCGTCGTAGGCCTGACAGTGATGTTCTTCGTAGCGAGATACGCCAAACGCGAATACCACCTCCGCCAGCCCTCCAAAATCTGGGTTCCCATCGCGCTGCGGGCGGATCTTCCTATCGCGGATCAGAAAAAGCTCGCCGAACAGATCGAGGTTAAACTCCGCACCGAGGAGATTTTGCGTGCGGTCGTGCTGGATCTAGGTTTGCAGGTGAAATTCAATCAGCCCGTCGAAGACGCTGCCGTGAAAGAGCTCAGCCGCAGGCTTTTCGTCGAGGTGGGCAGCGCCGATACGCCGAACGGCTCCGTGCCCTCGATCAACATCGGTGTTTCTGGCATCGGACATGAGTCGAAACTTCTCGGCGAAGTCTCGATGCGCATCATCCGCGATGTGTGGCTCATAATCGGAATCGACCCGGAAACAGGCAAGCCGAGCAAGTCGGGCGATACGCCACCGCTGGATGAATTGTAGCTCCAATCTACGAGGTGTTCCAAAGCAGGTTGTTGGAGTGATGCCAACGCAAGGAGGCGCTCGTGTTTCTCCACTCGCCATTTCCTTACCCGGCAATAATATGAGGCGAAATGATAAACGGAACCGATCATCCCGAGGAGCCAATCCGCGAACTGGCGGATCATGAGGGCATCCTCGGCGTGACAGTGGATCCGGAGCGCGGGCGGCTGGAGATCGATTATGATCCGGCGCGCCTCAGCGAAAGCGATCTGCGGGCGATGGCCTCGGAGGACGCCGCTGACCTTTCCAACGCGCTGCGAAAACTGAGTTTCCGGCTGGAAAGCGCTAGCAGCGAGGCGGGCGCGCTGAAGCTGGAGAAAAAGGTCGGAAAGGTTCCCGGCGTGCGCCGCGCGACAGCCACCTACCTCGGCAAGGTGCTGTGCCTGACTTTCGATTCCTCGGTCGCACCGGAGGCGCAGGTGATCGCCGGGGTGAAAGGGACGGGCGCGTCGATCACGCCGCTGGAGATGCGCAAGCCGGAGGACAAGCCGCTCGCCGCCCGCATCCGCGCCGGTGAGCACAACGAGGAGATTTCCTGCGGCCTCGGCCTGCTTTTCCTGATCGCCGCTTTCACGGTGGAGAAAATTTCCGGCGTTGGGTGGGCGACGCACAGCTTGTATTTCGGAGCCTATCTTTTCGCTGGGCAGGAGGGCGTGAAGTCGGCCATCGCCTCGCTGCGTGAGAAGGTGCTCGATGTGGATGTGCTGATGGTCCTCGCGGCGCTCGGAGCGGCACTTGTCGGTGCCCCCTTCGAGGGTGCGCTGCTGCTGTTCCTGTTCGCCTTTTCCAATGTCCTCCAGCGCTATGCCATGCAGCGCACGCACCGCGCGATCGAGTCCCTACTGAAGCTGCGGCCCGACACCGCCGCGGTGAAACGCGGTGGCGCGGTGATCGAGGTGCGTGTCGAGGACTTGCAGATCGGCGAGACGGTGGTGGTGAAACCCGGCGGCCAGATTCCGGTGGACGGCGTGCTTTCCGAGGGCGAGACACACGTCGATGAATCGTCGCTCACCGGCGAGTCGATGCCGGTCACGAAGCACGCGGGCAGCAAGCTTTTTGCGGGCACGATCAACCAGAGCGGCGGCATCGAGCTGACCGTGACGAAACGTTCGGACGATTCCGCGTTGGCGCGGATGGTGAAGCTCGTCGCCGAGGCGCAGGCCGAGAAATCGCAAGCCCAGCGTTTCCTGGAGAAAGCGGAGCAGTGGTATGCGATGGGCGTGATCCTTTTCACCATCGGCGTGTTCCTAGTTCCGTGGCTGCTATGGGGGGAAACGTTCGGCACCGCGTTCTACCGCGCGATGACCATCATGGTCGTGGCGTCGCCCTGCGCGCTGGTTATCAGCACGCCGGCGACTGTCCTTTCCGCCATCGGCGGCGCGGCGCGGCGCGGGATCCTGATCAAGGGCGGCTCCCACCTCGAGCGCGCATCTACGATAGACATCGTAGCAGTGGACAAGACCGGCACGCTCACCGTCGGCAAGCCCTCCCTCACCGAGATCGTCACGCCGCAAGGAGCCGTTGCTTTCGGAAGCGAACTCCCGGCGGAGGTGAAGGAGCTCCTCCGCATCGCCGCCGCGCTGGAGTCGAAATCGGAGCACCCGCTCGCCCGCGCCATCATACAGGCGGCGGAGAAAACAGGCATTGCCGCGCCGCCCGCGTCCGCGTTTCAATCCACCGCCGGCAAAGGCGCGGAGGCCACTGTGGAAGGCAAGCGCTATGTGATCGGCAGCGAGCGCTGGTTCCGCGAGAACCAAGCGGTGGGCTTCGCCGCTCTTTCGGAAAACTCCAAACCCATGCTCGAAAAAGGCCGCACCTGCGTCTGGATGGGACTGCGTGACGGCGATTCCGTCACCGCCCTCGCCGTCCTCGCCATGGCCGATACGATCCGCCCTGAGGCGCGCGAACTCACCGCGCAACTCCACCGCCACGGCGTGAAAAAGGTGGTCATGCTCACCGGCGACCACCGACTCGTCGCCAAGACCATCGCCGATGAGGCGGGTATCGACGAAGTCCGCGCCGAGCTGCTGCCCGAGGACAAGCTCCGCGTGATCGGCGAGCTAAAAAAGGAAGGCCGCGTGATGATGGTCGGCGACGGCGTGAACGACGCCCCCGCGCTCGCCACCTCCGATCTCGGCGTCGCGATGGGCGGTGCGGGTACCGATGTCGCTATGGAAACCGCCGATGTGGTGCTGATGGGTGACCGCTTGGAAAACATCCCGCTGCTCCTCAGTCACTCGCGCCGTGCACGCCGCGTCTTGATTCAGAATCTCACCCTCGCCTCCGCCGTGATCTTTTTCCTGATCATCGCCGCCCTCGGCTTTGCCCTGCCGTTGCCCATCGGCGTCATCGGCCATGAGGGCAGTACTGTCATCGTCTGTTTGAACGGCCTCCGCCTGCTGATGATCTCGCGCTCGAGGATCTGAACGGAATGTCGGCCCAAGTTCATTTTTTGAAGCGGTGATTTGGAGTCTGTGGTAAGGATGTTTAAAATACGACCCAAAGGGTTTTTCCGGCATGTGCGATGCTTGACTTTGTCTCCGACGGGCGGGTTTTCCTGAAGTGAGGGTGGGATATCCGTGGAAAGGTTGGGATTGCGGGGGGCGGCGGCAGTGGGTAGGAAAGGGGTCGCGGTTGTGGCCGCCATCATTTCCTCATGAACATCATCATCGTAGGGGCCGGGGAGATCGGCAGGCATCTGGCTATGTCTCTGGCGAAGGAAGCGCACCGCATTTCACTCATCGAGGCAGACAAAGTGCTCGCTGATGAACTGGATGCCACGCTGGATTTGAAAGTGATCCATGGCGACGGCACCAGCGTGTCCCATCTAGCCGATGCGGACGTGGGCGAATGCGAGCTTTTCCTGGCGATGTCATCCTCAAACACCACGAACATGATGTCGGCCTCCATGGCGAAAAACATGGGCGTGGCGAAGGTGGTAAGCCGTGTGCACCCCTCGCTCCAGCGCGAGGAGTGGCTATTCGATTTCCGCGGGCACTTCGGCGTGGATCATATCTTCAGCTCGGAGCGCCTCACGGCCATCGAGTTGGCGAAATTCGTCCGCAATCCGGATTCATTGGTGGTTGAGGAATTGGCGCGGGGCCGGATCGAACTGCAGCAGATCAGGGTGGGTGGCCATTCGGAGGAGATCCGCAAGAGGCTGCGTGACATCGAGGCGCCGCGGGGCGTGCGCGCGGCGATCATCACAAGGGGCGATACATCCCACGTGCCCACCGCGGAATCCGTGATCGAGGAGGGCGATCTGGTGACAATTTTCGGGGAACCGAGGAAGCTGCGTGGGTTCGCGGAGAGGTTGCAGGGAAAAGGCCGCAGCGGAGACAAGCTGCGGGTGGTCATTTTCGGCGGCAACGAATACGGCTTCTCGCTGGCGCAAATGCTCGAGAGCATCGATTGCACGGTGCGCGTTTTCGAACGCGATCCGGCAATCTGCGCCAGCCTCGCTGACCGCCTGACCAACGCCACAATCATCAACGCCGATGCCACCGTATCCGCGGAACTGGAGGAGGAGCAGGTCGGTGAGGCGGATTTCTTCATCAGCACCAGCGTGGACGATGAGGACAACGTGATGTCCTGCCTGCAGGCACATACTCTCGGGGTGAAAAACTGCCTCACGATCATCCACCGCGCGGACTACGCGGCAGCGATCTCGGCAAGCGGCCACCACTTCGGCATCCGCGCGGCGATCAGTCCTCGCGAGGCAACGCGGCGTGAGATCCAGCGCTTCATCACCACGGATTCCCACCATATCGTGAAAAAATTCGACGGAATCGATCTGTTGGAAATGCGCGTTGGGAAAGGCTCCATCGCTGCCGGGCACATGGTGAAGGAGATCGACTGGCCGCCGGGCACCGTGCTGGTGGGGAAACTGCGTGGACTGCAAGCGGAGGTTCCCGGTCCGGACGATGTCTTGCTGGGTGGGGACCATATCTACGCGATGGTTTCTAGGGATGTGATGAAGCGTTTCCTAAAACTGCTGGCCGCCTGATCCAAGCTGATCCGCCCATGAATTTCTACCTGATCGCGCGCATCCTCGGCCTGCTCCTCGTGCTGGAGGCCATGGCCATGCTGATGTGCGGATTCTTCGCTAAGTTTGATGTGGTCGCGGGCGACAAGGAAGCGGCCTCGATGCTATTTCTCGCTGCGATTATCACCGGCGGCTGCGGGCTGCTGGGCATCTTGCCGGGGATCAGGAAAACAAGGCATGACAAGATCCCGAAGCGGGAGGCGATCGTGATCGTGGGCATAGGCTGGCTCTTGTGCAGTGCTTTCGGCGGGCTCCCTTTCGTACTATGCCCGCCGTATCTCACGCCCGCAGGGGCGTTTTTCGAGGCGGCCTCCGGCTTCACCACCACCGGCTCCTCGGTGATGACGGTGATCGAGGAATGGCCGCGCGGCATCCTGCTGTGGCGCGCCGCGACGCAGCTCCTCGGCGGGATCGGGATCCTGGTGCTTTTTGTCGCACTGCTCTCCTACCTCGGGGTTTCCTCGAAATCCCTTTTCAACAACGAGTCCTCCTTCCGCAGCGGCGATCTAGGCCTTGCGCGCATCCAGGACACCGCGAAGCTGCTGCTGCGCATCTACTTCGGCATGGTGCTCGCGTGCTTGGTCGGGCTGCGGTTCATGGGGCTGTCTTGGTTCAGCGCCGCCTGCCACGCGTTCGCCACGGTCTCTACCGGCGGCTTCAGCACCCATACGGCAAGCATCGCCCACTACACGGGTTGGGGAAACTCGTGGTTGATCGAACTGTGGCTGATCCTTTTCATGACCCTGGGCAGTCTCAATTTCCTGCTCTTCGTGGTGATCCTGCGCCGCAACTGGAAACGGGTGATCAGCGAGGAGGACGCCCGCTGGTTCATCGGGATATGCGCGCTTTTCATCCTGCTGATCGCCATCGGACGCAGCCAGACGGAAGAGGTCACCATCCTTGCGAGCCTGCGCGATGCGGCGTTCATCGTGGTCACGATCGCATCGACCACTGGTTTCGGCACGGCGGATTATGACCAGTGGCCGTCGTGGTCGAAGGTGCTCATCGCCTGCCTGATGCTGATCGGTGGCTGCGCGGGTTCGACCTCGGGTGGTTTTAAGGTGGGCAGGCTCATCGTATTCGCGAAATCGGCGAGGAACGAGATCATCCGCACGTTCCGGCCGAACCAGGTGTTCCGTGTTGTGGTGAATGGCAATCCGCTAGACGACTCCGCGCGCGCACGCACCATGTTTTTCATCGCGCTTTACCTGTTGATCTGCGTCGCCTCCACGGCGGTGGTGGGCTTCCTTGAGGCGGGCACGGAGATCAGCATGGAAAGCTGTGCAGGTTGCGTGCTGGCGACCATTTCTAACATCGGTCCGGGCTTCGACGCCGTCGGACCTACTAAGAATTTCTCCGAACTCCGCGAACCGACCAAGGCGTTCCTCGGCTGGCTGATGATACTGGGGCGCCTCGAGCTTTTCGCGCTGCTGGTGCTGTTCGTGCCGCAGCTTTGGAGGAAATACTAGTATGCCTCGCACATCCTGCGGCAGGATGACGGTCTACAGGAACGTAACGGTATCGTAGGCGCGACGGATGCAAAGCCGCCGCAAATCAAAGCCGCTCCACTTCCCGCTTAGGCGGCAAGCATACGACACCGAAAAAATTCTGGAAAAACAGGGGATTTCAGGCAACCTGCCGTAAAATTTCGATCCGATGAAATCGCTCGCTATGAAATTCTTTCTGCCCAACGCGTTTTCCGAAGCTTTGAAGATGCAGATAGCCTGGATCGCGATGATATCATTGACTCATGCGGGCTGCCTTGAGCCGGATAGCGATGATGAGGCATTTGAGCGGAGTTTGGCGGTCGCCAAGCTACAGGTGGAGGAGAGGGATTCCTATGAGGGGGAGGATGGTTTGGTGCGGACCAAATACGGGCTCAAATTGCTGAAAACATACAAAGGGCGGCTGGAGAGCCGGATCGAGGTAATCACAATGGGTGGGAGTGTCGGCAGGGTTTCCCAATACAGTTCGGAATTCCTGGATCTGGAGGTGGGGAAATCCTACGCGATGATGTTGGATCAAGATGCCGAAGGGCGCTGGAAGGCGTCGGGATTGCGGGCGATGCGCGCCCATGAGGGCTGCGGGAAGATGTGCCAGTTTTTCAAAAATGGAGCACAAGGCAAGCGACCCTCTCCGGTGGCGGTGCAGGAGGGCGATGGCGGGATTTTGGTGGATCAGTCAAATAATGGCGTGCCCGGTTCCAAGGTGACGGTTTCAGGATATTCTGAAACGGAGGGCCGCCCCACACGGTTTACGACCGGCGATGGCGGCCAGCCTATCGGTTACCTGGTGGATGTGGATGCGACCAAGCTACCGACCGGGATGGATCAGGCGGGGGCTTTGGCCGCTGTTGCGGAAGCGCTGAATTCCTGGGCCGCGGCGTCGTCGCTGAAATTTCGCTTCGACGGCGTGCAGTCTTTCGGGCAAGGCGCGAACCTGATTAACGTCAACGATGGCAGACTGCGCATCCAGCTACACGACAATTTCGCCAGCGTGAACACGAGCGGGGTCCTGGGGATCGGCGGCGGCGGGTTTCTCCTGCCAGCCACCGCATTCAGCGGAGGGATCATCGGTTCGACCGGATTCGAGGAGAGGTTGTATGGCTACGTGGTGATGGAAAGCGTGACGAACGCCCCCTTGCTCCAGAGTTCCGCCAGGTTCAAGCGGGTGCTGACGCATGAGATCGGGCACGCGCTGGGTTTGGCGCATTCAAGCGAGGATCCGAATGAACCCGAGCCGCTCCTGAAAGACGCCATCATGTTTTTCCAGTCGAGCACCGACGCATTGGCGCTCGGCGCTTATGACATCGATCGGATTCAATTCGGCTATCCCGTTTCCAACACCCCACCATTCGCAATCAATCGGGCGATATCCATCGTGACGACCAGTCCGTCTTTCGGAACCTTTCCGCCGGGTGTGTTGGGTTTGAATCGCTTCCAGCTCAGGGCTTATGACCGGCAAGGGGATCCGCTGACACCCGTGTTGGTGAGCAGTTCGTCTGGTGCGGGAACGTTTTCGCTAAATGGCATGGAGCTGGTTTATACGCCGGCGGGCTTTTTCAATGCTCCGAGATTATCGGACAGCGAGATCGCGGCCGGCTTTTTTTACGATCATGCTCTCATACAATTCAGTGACGGGACGCACACCAGCCGGGCGACCCGCTTCACGGTGGTGGGGCTATCCGCTGACCAAACGCCTTCCGACGGTTTGCCGGACGATTGGATGATCGCCAATTTCGGCAGCAACGCTGCGGGTGCGCCGGGCAGCGGGCGGCACCCGAATGACGATCCCGACAAGGACGGCCTGTCAAACCGCCTGGAGTTCCAGCTCAATACGAATCCCAACAACGCGGCGAGCGGGCCGGTTGCTCCCGTTTACGATGCCGCGACAAGGCGTTTCTCGTTCACGCCGGTTCGGTTTGCCCCGTATTGGGTGGAGTCGTCGGCGACCCTGGAAGCGAATTCGTGGGTGCCACGGCGGCTGGCAACGATGTTCCAGTCCGGCCAGAACATCTCGGCGGACTTCACCGGGGAGGCTTTGCCAGAAAAGGAGTTTTTCCGCGTAGGGACAGGCTTCTGACTACTTCCGGCGCGACCGCAGGGGATGTGCTCGCTTTTCCGCGCCGCCAGAAGTCTTGCCAGCCGCACGTTTCCAGCTAGGTGTGGCGCGTGGTGAAACGGGTCGAGGCCAAGGGTGTGTTCGTGCGGCTTTGGGCGCTCTCGTTTTTCCATGGCATGGCGCCGGGCTTCTGGGTGCCTTCGCTCACCAACGTCCTCAAGGCCGAGGGGCTGGAGGGCTGGGTCGGCGCGGTGTTTGCCGTCGTGCCGATCTGCTCGCTGTTTTCCCCGCTGATCGGCGGTGCGCTGGCGGATGAGCGCATCGCCGCGCAGAAACTCATGGGCTGGAGCTCCCTGCTCGGCGCGGTCGCCATTTTTCTCGCGTTCGGTGCGTTGGATATCGGGCTGCAACCGTGGTGGTTCATCGCCGGGATCGCCCTGTATGCGACCGTCTCTGGCCCCACGTGGGGGCTGCTGGCCACGATCAGCCTCGCGAATCTCGACGACGGCGAGAAACGCTACCCGCTCGTCCGGCTCGGCGCGACGCTGGGCTGGATGGCCGCCGGTTTCCTGACGAGCTACGCGCTCGACGCGGACAGCAGCCTCGTCGTCGGATACGCCGCCGCTGGGGCGCGGATCCTCGCGGGGTTCCTCTCCTTCGGCGTGCCCAACACGCCGCCCTTGGGTCAGGGAAAATCATGGCGCAGCGCGATGGGTTTCGGCGCGTTCTCGCTGTTCCGCCACCGCGACCACGCCGTGCTCTTCGCCGTCACCGGGCTGTTCTCCGTGCCACTTGTCGCGTTCTACATGTATTCGGCAGAAATGTTCGGAATGCTCGGCGACAAGACCCCGACCGCGACCATGACCATCGGCCAATGGAGCGAGATCGCCGCCATGCCGCTGCTCGGCCTGCTGATGGCGCGCTTCCGTCTCAAGACCTTGCTGATGTGGGGGCTCGGCCTTTCTGTGCTCCGCTACGGCCTCAGCGGCTACGCGGGGCTCACTGGCACCGTCGCATGGCACGTCGCCGGCGTCGCGCTACACGGCGTCTGTTACACGATCTATTTCGTGACCGCCCAGGTGTATCTCGACCGCCGCGTCGATCCCTCCATGCGCGGGCAGGCACAGGGATTGCTCGGTCTGATGACATCCGGCATCGGCCCCTTGGTCGGCGCGCTGCTCTGCGCGTGGCTGCGCATCGTTTGCGTGGATGAAACCGGCGCGGGCTGGCAAAATTTCTGGTGGACGCTCGCCGCCATCATCGCCGTGTGCTGGATCTCCTTCGGCCTATTCTACCGGGGGAAAGCGGCGGGAAGCTGAAGAATCCAACCGCGAATGAACGCGAAATTTTTCAGAAATGAAATTCAGGGCGCGTTGTGATTTTTCACCCAACCTCTTCCTTGGCGACCTTGGTGCCTTGGCGGTTCATTTCCCCTCTACATTCGCGCGAATTCGCGTCCATTCGCGGTTAACAACACATTTGAACCGCATTCCCGCCTTGCCATACCGGGAAAAACCCTCCATAGCCCCGCCCCCAAAGCCTCCAACCGCTTTATTTTATGTCACTCAAGATCCGCAACCTCGCCATCATCGCCCACGTTGACCATGGGAAAACCACCCTCGTCGACCAACTCCTCAAGGCCGGTGGCACCTACCGGGAAAACCAAGCCACCCAGGAGCGCGCCATGGATTCCATGGATCTGGAGCGCGAAAAAGGCATCACCATCAAGGCGAAGAACACCGCCATCCTTTACGACGGCTACACGATCAACATCGTCGATACCCCGGGTCACGCCGACTTCGGTGCCGAGGTCGAGCGGGTCATGAAAATGGTGGACGGCGTCCTCCTCGTCGTCGATGCGGCAGGCGGCCCGCAAGCGCAGACCCGTTTCGTGCTCCGCAAAGCGCTCGCGGAAGGCCTCAAGCCCATCGTCGTCGTCAACAAGATCGACCGACCGCTTTCCAATCCGCTCAAGGTGCACGACCAGGTGCTCGAGCTTTTCCTCGATCTCGACGCCACCGAGGAGCAGTTCAACGCACCCTTCTCTTACGGCTCCGCCCGCGACGGCTATTTCATGGATCACCCGGATGACGAGCGCAAGGACTGCGTGCCTCTCATCAAGAAGATCATCGAGTTCATCCCCGAGCCCGCCGCCGATCCTGCCGCGCCTTTCCACATGCTCGTCTCGAACATCGAGTGGGACAGCTTCGTCGGCCGTGTGGCGGTCGGCAAAGTCCTCGGCGGCTCCGTGAAAAAGGGCGATACCATCTGGCTCCACCGCAAGGACGGCACGAAACAACAGTCCAAGGTGATGAAAACCTTCACCTACTCCGGTCTCGCCACCGAGGACTCGGAAGGTTGCGGCGCGGGCGGCATCGTCGGCATCGCGGCGGGCATCGAGAACATCGACATCGGCGAAACCCTCGCCGCCAGCGCCGACATGCAGGCGCTTCCTTTCGTGGAAATCGACCCGCCGACCGTTTCCATGGAGTTCTCCATCAACGACGGCCCGCTCGGCGGCAAGGAAGGCAAGCACGTCACCTCCCGCGCCATCCGCGAGCGGTTGATGCACGAGATCAAGACCAACGTCTCCCTCCAGGTCGAGGACACCGACCAGGCCGGCGTCTTCAACGTCTCCGCCCGTGGCGCGATGCAGATCGCCGTCCTTGTGGAAACGATGCGCCGCGAGGGCTTCGAGGTCTGCGTTTCCCGGCCCACCGTGATCTACCGCCGCGACGAGGGCGGCAAGCTCCTCGAACCCTTCGAGACCCTCTACATCGAGTCCCCCGGCGATTACACCCAGGGCATCCTGAAACTCCTCATCAACCGCAAGGGCATGATGGAGAACATGGAGACCGAGCCCTCCGGCGAGACCCTCATCACCGCCCTCATCCCCACCCGCGGCCTGATCGGCTTCGAAACGGAAATCGTCAACCTCACCTCCGGCCACGGCATCATGTCGCACCTATTCCGCGAATACGGCCCGCACGCCGGCGAGATCGTCACCAGAACTACGGGAACCCTAGTATCCATGGAGGCCGGCGTCGCCACCACCTACTCACTCCAAGCGCTGGAGGATCGCGGAGTGCTCTTCGTCGGCGCGAACGATGCGATCTACCCCGGCATGTTGGTCGGCGAAAACCCGCGCGTCGGCGACATGCCGGTCAACCCCGTGAAGGAGAAGCACCTCGACAACATGCGCTCCTCCGGCAAGGACAAGACCTCCAAGCTCACCCCGCCCATCCGCTTCTCCCTCGAGCGCGCCATCGAATACATCGATGCCGACGAGCTCGTCGAAGCCACCCCGCAAAACATCCGCCTCCGCAAGCGCATCCTCGACGAGGGAGCCCGCAAGCGCGCCGCCAAGGGAGTCAAAGGCGATGACCGCAGCAACCGGGGCAAATGAAACCTTAAATTTTAAACTTTAAACCTCAAAGGAAGAGGAAGAACTGATTCATTCGCCTCTGTGTCCTCCGTGTCTCTGTGGTAAAAATTCCACATCCATGGCTCCGCGTTCCTTTGCGGCCTTTGCGCCTTTGCGGTGAAACTCTTCTTGTCCCATGGCCTCCCACTTGATACGCGTCTCAGAGGTTTTCTCCGGCCTTGTTCCGGAAATCCTCGCGCTCCTCGGTGCGGAGAAGGTTAGGAAACTCGGCTCCGAGTTCTTCGTTTTCCAAACGGAAACCCCGGAGCGCATCACGGATTCCCCCGCCGCCCGTTTCATCCGCTGGCACATCCCCATCGAGCATTCTTGGCCTTGCAACCCGGAGAAGATGGAGGGCTTCATCGAAAAGGCCGCGCAATCGCTCTACTACAAGTTCGAGAGCCGCCACCCGCAGACCGTCCTCGTCGGCCGCCTCGATCCCGGCTCGCAGAAGCCTTATTACAAATCCCTCGCCTCCAACCTCCGCGGCCGCACCCTCCAGGTTTTCGAACTCCCCGAGCGCGCCCCGAAAACCGCCGACGACCAGAATTCCTCGAAGCAAACCCTCTTCTGCCTGATCGGAAAGGAAGGCCTCTTCGCCGGCATGGCCAGCCCCAAGGCCGCGAACGGACTGCACCCCGGTGGCTCGAAATTCATCGCCCAGAACGCCGAGGACACCGTAAGCCGCGCGGGCGCGAAGATCGCCGAGGGGCTGCACTACCTCGCCATGTTCCGCCCCGCCCTCCCCGCTGGTTCGCATTGGCTGGAGCTGGGGGCCAGCCCCGGCGGCATGACCTCCGAGCTGCTCAAACGCGGATACGAGGTCACCGCCATCGACCGCGCCCCGCTCGATCCCCGCCTCGCCAACCACCACAACCTCACCTTCCTGAAAGAGGACACCGCCGCCTTCATCCCCCCACGCGGCGCCCGCTACGACGCCATTCTCTGCGACCTCAACGGCCCGCCCCTCCAGGCCATCGCCCACCTCACCCGCCTCACCGATTTCCTCAACCCCCGCGCCCTCGCCGTTTTCACCCTCAAGACCACCGGCGCGGAAACACTCATGGAAATCGACGCCCTCGAGAAACAAGTCCTCGCACACGCGGAAAAAGCAGGTCTGTCCCTCATCGCCCGCACCCACCTCACCTACAACCGGCAGGAGTTCACGGTGTTTTTTGAGAAGACCATGGATTGAGATTCGTTGGAAAGTCTTCCGATCAAAAATCAGCAATCATCAATCGGAAATCGTCAATCGTCAATTTGATCGGTGCGCGTCTCCTACGTTGGGATTGATGAATGACGATTGTTGATTTTGGATTTTTGATTGGAAG